>NZ_JBVHLU010000031.1:0-106787 GCF_055558835.1 Embleya sp. NPDC025285 | reverse complement strand
GCCTCGGTCGCGGCGGTTCGCCCGCCGCGACCGAGCCCGCCTCGTCGTTCGGACGGCTCAGCGCAGGGCGATCCGGTCGAAGTGTGTCGTGGTGTGCCGCAGCGCGGCCTCCAACTCGTCGCCGGGCTTGGGCGGCGCCACGTCGTTGGCCAGGAACAGCAGGCTGACCTGCATGTGCGGCGGCTCGGCGAACCAGCGCTGCTTGCCCGCCCAGGTGAACGGGGACAACGAGCGGTTGACGGTGGCCAGGCCGGCCCGGGCCACGCCCTTGGCGCGCGGCATCACCCCGCGCACGGTCTTGGGGGCCTCCAGGCCCACACCCTGCGCGGTGCCGCCGCTGACCACCACCAGGTGCCCGTCACTGGGCGCCTTGCGCTGGCGATAGCCGAACCGCTCGCCGCGCGCGATGCGCACCACGTCCAACACCGTCCCGCGACTGGCCAGCACGTCGTGGTCGCCCAGCCACAGGTCGGTGCCGATCCGCGGTCGGAACTCGGTGTCCGGGTGCCGCTCGCGCAACGCCGCGAGCTCGGCCGCCTTCAGGTGGCTGACGTACATCGTGCGCACCGGCAGCCGCGCCGCGCGCAGCCGCTCGACCCAGCCCACCACCTCGGCCACCGGGTCGTACCCGTCCGGGTGGTCCAGCGGCAGGTGCAGCGAGAAGCCCTCCAGGCGCACGTCGTCCATCCCGGTGCGGAGCTTGACCAGCTCCTCCTCGGTGACCCCGTCGCGCTTCATCGTGGTCATGCACGCGACCACCACCCGGCAGCCCACCAGGTCCCGGGCGGCCTGCACCGAGGACACCGTGCGGATGGTGCGGTCCGGCAGCGGGACCGCCTCCTCGCCGCGCAGATACGGCGTGAGCACCAGCACCTTGCCGTCGAAGTGGTCCTTGACCACCGCGGCCTCGTACGTGGTCCCCACGGCCACGGTGTCCACGCACATCCGGGTGGCCTCCTCGGCCAGCCTGGGATTGGTGAACCCGTACCCGTTGCCCTTCATCACCGGTACGAGACCGGGGAACGTGTCGCGTACCTCGTCCTGGTGCTTGCGCCAGCGGGCAGCGTCGACGTAGAGCGTGAGCGACATGGGCGCTTCGGGGCCTTCCGTGTGCGGGGCTTGCCCTTGGGAACACAGGGCGGAGGCGGGGGACACGCGACGCCGGCCGCGTCACGATGATCATCACGTAACAGCCGACGACACAGGTGCCGCCGGCGTTGCGTCAGCGACGCGACATGTACATGTCGAGTGCCTTGTGCAGCATCTTGTTGAGCGGGAAGTCCCACTCGCCGAGGTATTCGACGGCCTGGCCGCCGGTGCCGAGCTTGAACTGGATGAGACCGAAGAGGTGGTCGTTCTCGTCCAGGGTGTCGCTGATGCCGCGCAGGTCGTACGCCGAGGCGCCGAGCGCGTACGCGTCGCGCAACATCCGCCACTGGATCGCGTTCGAGGGACGCACCTCGCGCTTGTGGTTGGCCGAGGCGCCGTACGAGTACCAGACGTGGTCGCCCACCGTGACCATCGTGGTGGACGCGAGCACCTCGCCCTCGTGCTTGGCCAGGTACAGCCGCATGCGTTCGGGGTCCTCGGCGTTGAGCGCCTTCCACATGCCCTGGAAGTAGGCCAGCGGGCGCGGCGTGAAGTGGTCGCGCACGGCGGTGACCTTGTAGACCTCGTGGAAGACGGGCAGGTCGTCGTAGCCGCCCTGGACCACGTCGACGCCGGCCTTCGTGGCCTTCTTGATGTTGCGTCGCCACAACTGGTTGAAGCCCGCGTGCACGTCGTCGAGGCTGCGCCGGACCAGCGGCACCTGGAACACGTAGCGCGGCTGCACGTCGCCGAAGCCGGCGCCGCCCGACGCGTCCTGCTGCCAGCCCAGGCCGCGCAGTTGCCGCTCCAGCTCCGCGCCGCGCTCGTCGGTCCAGTCCGGGGTCAGATCGCGCAGTCGGTTCGCCGACTTGGCCGCGATCGCCTTCTTGATCGTGTCCGCCTCCCAGCGGGCGATCACCACCGGCGGGCCCATCTTGACCGAGAACGAACCGCGGCTCTTGAGATGCGCGAGCATCGGGTCGAGCCACTTGCGCAGATCGCCGTCGAACCAGTCGATGACCGGCCCCTCCGGCATGTACGCGAGATAGCGCTTTATCTTCGGCAGTTGCCGGTACAGCACGAGTGCCGCGCCCACCACCGCGCCCGATTCGTCGATCCAACCGATGCTCTCGGACCGCCATTCACTCTTCACCGCGCCCCAGGAAGGGCACTGAAGAAAGCTCACGGAGGGCCTGCCCTTGATGAAGGCGAGATGCTCCTCGGCGGTGAGCGTCCTCAGGCGCAAAGACATGTAAGAGCTCCTCGAAATCGGTTCGGCCGTGACAGAGGTTACTGCGCCTTTGGGCGCTATGGATCGTGCCGGGCGGCACACGCGGGACGGTACGCGAACAATTCGGTCTTTCGGCGTCGAAACAGACGCTTGACTGTGTCAGTAATCAGCAATCGTCGCTTAACAATCGCGACTCGGCGGGGAAACCGCGTCTCGCCAGACTCCGGTACGTCATCCCTCGGAACCGAAGGAGTCCCGGCATCGTGCGGAAAATCACGGTTTACCGACCCTGGGCGCGCGTCGCCGCCCTGTCGCTGGCCGCCCTGCTCGTCACCTCCTGCGCCGCCGACGAGAGCACCGCGAAGAAGGGTGCCGCCGGTCCGGACGTCGGCGGGGACTCGATCAAGGTCGGAGTGCTGCACTCGCTCAGCGGCACCATGGCCATCTCCGAGGTGACCGTGAAGAACTCGGTCCTGCTCGCGATCGACGAGATCAACGCCAAGGGCGGCGTGCTCGGCAAGAAGATCTCACCGGTCACCGAGGACGGCGCCTCCGACTGGCCGACCTTCGCCGAGAAGGCGCAGAAGCTGATCTCCCGGGACCGGGTCGCGGTGACCTTCGGCGGGTGGACCTCGGCGAGCCGCAAGGCGATGTTGCCGGTGTTCGAGAAGAACCGACAACTGCTCTTCTACCCCGTGCAGTACGAGGGCCTGGAGAGCTCGCCGTACATCTTCTACACCGGGGCGACCACCAACCAGCAGATCGTGCCGGGCCTGGACTACCTCAAGAGCCAGGGCAAGAAGAAGATCTTCCTGGTCGGCAGCGACTACGTCTTCCCGCGCACCGCCAACAAGATCATCAAGGCGTACGCGAAGGCGAACGGCATGGAGGTGGTCGGCGAGGAGTACACGCCGCTGGGCCACACCGAGTACAGCACCCTGATCAACAAGGTCGAGTCGGCCAAGCCCGATGCGGTGTTCAACACCCTCAACGGCGACAGCAACGTGGCGTTCTTCAAGCAACTGCGCGGCAACGGCGTCGGCGCGGCGAGCATGCCCGTGCTCTCGGTCAGCGTCGCCGAGGAGGAGGTCCGGGGCATCGGCCCGGACAACATCGTCGGTCAGCCGGTCGCCTGGAACTACTACCAGAGCACCGAAACCCCGCGGAACACCGAATTCGTCGCCGCCTACAAGGCCAAGTACGGCGCGGACAAGGTCACTTCGGACCCGATGGAGGCCGGCTACAACTCGGTCCACCTGTGGAAGGCCGCGGTCGAGAAGGCACAGAGCTTCGATCCCGAGGCGGTGAAGAAGGCCGCGGACGGCGTCTGGATCGACGCGCCCGAAGGCCGGGTCACCATCGACGGCGCGACCCAACACGTGCACAAGACCGCGCGGATCGGTGTGGTCCAGCCGGACGGCCTGATCAAGGAGGTCTGGAACTCCGGGGCGCCGATCAAGCCGGATCCCTACCTCAAGGCCTATCCGTGGGCCTCGGGCCTGTCCTAGTCGGGTGACGCGGCCGGTCCGGCGACGCGACCCGACCCGGCCCGGCGGCTCGACCCGGTCCGGCGACGCGACCCGGGAGACAGGCACAGGGGACCACGGAGACAGGAGGTATCACCCGGTGCACGCATTCCTGAACCAATTGCCGATCGGCCTCGCGATCGGCGCCGTCCTGCTGCTGATCGCGCTCGGCCTGACCTTCACCTTCGGTCAGATGGGCGTGATCAACATGGCCCACGGCGAATTCATCATGGCCGGCGCCTACACCGCGTACATGGTGCAGGCGCCGGTGGCGGCACTCGGTCTGAAGGGTCAGGCCGTACCGGTCGCCCTCCCCGTGGCGTTCGTGGTCGCGGGCACCATGGGACTGATCCTGGAGCGGGTGCTGATCCGCCGCTTCTACGGCCGGCCGCTGGACACGCTGCTGCTCACCTGGGGCGTGTCGCTGGTGCTCCAGCAGGTCGCGCGGGATCTGTTCGGTGCCCCCAACGTCCAGGTGGTGGCGCCCGATTGGCTGGTCGGCGGGAACGAGGTGTTCGGCGTCCGGATCCAGTACGCCCGGGTGTTCATCCTGGTGCTGGCGCTGCTCTGCGTGGCTGCGATCCGGATCTACCTGGACCGCACCCGCCAGGGTCGGCGGATGCAGGCGGTGATGCAGAACCGCCGGCTCGCCGCGTGCGGCGGGATCGACACCGGGCGGGTGGACCAGCGCACCTTCTTCATCGGATCCGGCCTGGCCGGCGTGGCCGGTGTCGCGCTGACCCTGGTCGGCCCGGTCGGGCCCTCGCTCGGCACGTACTACATCGTCGACGCGTTCCTGGTGGTCGTGGCGGGTGGGCTGGGCCGGCTGGAGGGCGCGGTGATCGCGGCCTTCGCGCTGGGCCTGATGAACAGCTACCTGGAGTACTGGTCGGACGCCTCGCTGGCCAAGGTGCTGGTCTTCGCGGTCGTCATCGGCTTCCTGCAACTGCGTCCGCAGGGCCTGTTCGTGCTGCGCTCGCGGGCGCTGACGTGAGCGGCCGCGCGGGCGGACGATGGGCCCGATCCGAGAACTGGCGCGGGACGGTCGGCTTCATCGCCACCGCCCTGCTCGTGTTCGCCGTCGCACCCGCGACGTTGAGTCCCTTCCGCCTCGAACTCCTGGCCAAATACCTGTGCTTCGCGATCGCCGCGCTCGGCATCGGGCTGGCCTGGGGCAAGGGCGGGATGTTGACCCTGGGCCAGGGGGTGTTCTTCGGCCTCGGCGGCTACGCGATGGCGATGCACCTCAAACTCGCCGAGGCGGGTCCCGGGCAACTGCCCGACTTCATGGTCTGGAGCGGGGTCGACCGACTCCCGATGGTGTGGGAGCCGTTCCGCCAACCATGGTTCGCCCTGGCCATGGTGGTGCTGCTGCCGGGCACCGTCGCCGCGCTGCTGGGCCTGCTGGTCTTCGGCCGTCGGGTACGCGGTGCCTACTTCGCCATCCTCACCCAGGCGCTCGCCGCCGCGTTCACCATCTGGCTGGTCGGTCAACAGGCCCTGACCGGCGGCACCAACGGGCTGACCGACTTCGGCACCTTCTTCGGCCTGGACCTGGCCGCCGACGCGGACCGGCGCACGTTGTACTTCGTCGTGGCGATCGTGCTCGGCCTGCTCTATCTGGGCTTTCGGCAGGTCGTGGCGAGCCGGTTCGGCCGGCTCCTGGTGGCGGTGCGCGACGGCGAGGACCGGGTGCGCTTCCTGGGCTACGACCCGGCGCTGGTCAAGACCGTCGCCTTCACCCTGTCCGCGATCTCCGCGGGCATCGCCGGCGCGCTGTTCGTTCCGGTGGTCGGCATCATCTCGCCCGCCCTGCTGGGGGTGGTGCCCTCGCTGGAACTGGTCTTCGCGGTCGCGGTCGGCGGTCGGTACGCGTTGGCCGGCGCGATCCTGGGCGCGGTCCTGCTCAACTACGCCAAGACCACGTTCTCGGAGAACTACGCGGACGGCTGGCTCTACCTCCAGGGCGTCCTGTTCATCGTGGTGATGGCGTTCGCGCCCAAGGGTGCCCTCGGCCTGGTCGGGCAGATCCGGGACACGATCGCCCGCCGCCGCTCGACGCGCACGAGTGCGCCGGCGCGCCCCCGTACCGCCGAGGAGGTGTCCGGATGAGCGAGCCACTGCTGAGCGTGCGGGGTCTGGGTGTGGTGTTCGGCGGATTCCGCGCGATCGACGGCGTCGACCTGACCGTCGAGGAGGGCGAGCTGCGCTTTCTGATCGGTCCCAACGGGGCGGGCAAGACCACCCTGATCGACATCGTCACCGGTCTGACCCGGCCCACCGAGGGCAGCGTGCGCTTCGCCGGCACCGAGTTGGTCGGCCGGCGCGAGCATCAGGTGGTCCGGGCGGGCATCGGTCGCACCTTCCAGACCGCGGTGGTCTTCGAGGAATTGACCGTCGAGGAGAACGTCGACCTGGCCGGCTCGTTCCGGCTCGGCCTGCACCGTCTGCTGCGACGACGGCGCGGACGCGGCACCGCGGTCGAGGCGGCGCTGGCGGACACCGGCCTGATCGACCTGGCCGACCGCCCGGCCGGCGTGCTCTCGCACGGGCAGCGGCAGTGGCTGGAGATCGCCATGCTGCTCGCCCAGGAGCCGCGCCTGCTGCTGCTCGACGAGCCGGTGGCGGGCATGTCCCGGGACGAGCGCGAGCGCACCGGCGCACTGCTGACCGCGATCGCCCGGGACCGCACGGTGATCGTGGTCGAACACGACATGGAGTTCGTCCGCACCTACGCGTCCACGGTGACGGTGCTGCACGAGGGGCGGGTGCTCACCGAGGGCGACATGGCCTCGGTCCAGGCGGATCCGACCGTGCGGGAGGTCTATCTCGGCCGCTCGCGCGAGGCGCGGACCCGGACGGCCGGCGAGGCCCACGAGCGGGAGGCGGTGTCCTGATGGACGCGATGTTGGAGGTGGCCGGCCTGGAGGCCGGCTACGGCCGGGCCCGGGTGTTGTTCGGCGTCGACCTCACCGTCGCAGCGGGCTCGCTCGTGTGCGTCATGGGCCGCAACGGCGTCGGCAAGACCACGCTGCTCGAAACGATCATGGGCGTGTTGCCGGTACGCGCCGGCCGGGTCCGGTTCCGCGGCCGCGACATCACCCGGCTGCCGACCCACGAGCGGGTCCGGCTGGGCCTGGGCTACGTGCCGCAGGGGCACGAGAGCTTCGACCGGCTCAGTGTGCGGGAAAACCTGCGGGTGACCCGGGAGGCGAGCGGCGGCCGGGACGCGGGCGTGCCGGACGAGGTGTTGGATCTGTTCCCGCGTCTGCGCCCGCTGCTGAACCGACCCGCCGGCTTCCTCTCCGGCGGCCAGCAACAACAGCTCGCCATCGCCCGCACCCTGGTCACCGAACCGGCGATGCTGATCCTGGACGAGCCCACCGAGGGCATCCAGCCCTCGATCGTGACCGAGATCGAGGACGTCATCGAGCGGCTGCACCGCGAGCGCGGCCTCGCGGTGCTGCTCGTCGAGCAGTATCTGGACTTCGCGGAGCGCCTGGCGGACCGCTTCACGGTCCTGGACGCGGGCGTCGTGGTGCGCGAGGGCGCCGGCCGCGAACTGGCCGAACCGGAGATCCGGCGACTGCTGGCCGTGTGAGTCGCCGGATACGGGTGCGGGTGCTCAGTACAGTCCGCCGTGGAACATGTTCATGAACAGGGCGACGGCGGACACACCCAGCGCGAGCACCGTGACCACACGCTCTGCGGTAGTCGCCGAGAACATCTGACTGACCAGTCCGGTCAGCACGCCCGCGAGCGCGGTCCACGCGCCCAGGATGTGCATCCCCTCGAAGAACGCGCAGATGCCCGCCACCAGCGCGAACAGCACCACTGCGGCCACCAGCGCGTTCTCGCGCGGATGGGCACGGCCGTCGGAGTTGAGGGTCAGCCGGGGCCGGTGCGCTCCCGCGGTCGCGGCGGTTCCCGTACGGCGGATCGTATGTGCCATCACGCACCTCCGGTGAGTGACTGCGGTACGGACCTTTTGTCCGTATATCCATCCCCCAGGGTGACGGGCGTCATGCTCGGATTTCAAGAGTGTGTGTGGGGCCGGGTACGCTGTACCGTCCGCTGCCTTCTCGGCACCCCCGTGCGTTTTCGGATCGGGGGCCGCCTTGGCGTGGCGGCATTTACGCAAGCCCTCCTGCCACGGAGATTCCGTGGCCGATCAGTCCACAGGAGGTGGGTGTTCACATGCGTAGCTACGAACTCATGGTCATCCTCGACGCGGACCTCGAAGAGCGCGCGGTCACGCCGCTGCTCGAGCAGTTCCTCAATGTCATCCGCAACGACGGTGGCAAGGTCGAGAAGATCGACACGTGGGGCCGTCGCCGGCTCTCGTACGAGATCAAGAAGAAGTCCGAGGGCATCTACGCCGTCGTGGACCTGGCCGCGGAGCCCGCGACCGTCAAGGAACTCGACCGTCAGATGAACCTCAACGAGTCGGTGCTGCGGACCAAGGTCCTGCGCCCCGACCAGCGCTAGTCCGAGCTCGCGCGCACCACCAACCACACCGCACGTCGAAACGCAGCACTGCGCTGAAATCAGCGAAGGGGTCAGCATGGCAGGCGAGACCATCATCACTGTTGTCGGAAACCTGACTGCCGACCCGGAACTGCGCTTCACGCCCAGCGGTGCCGCTGTCGCGAACTTCACCGTGGCGTCCACGCCGCGCACGTTCGACCGTCAGACGAACGAGTGGAAGGACGGCGAAGCGCTGTTCCTCCGTTGTTCGGCCTGGAAGCAGCTGGCGGAGAACGTCGCGGAATCCCTCCAGCGCGGCACGGGCGTCATCGTCCAGGGCCGGCTGAAGCAGCGGTCCTACGAGACCAAAGAGGGCGAGAAGCGCACCGTCGTGGAGCTCGAGGTCGACGAGATCGGCCCGACCCTGAAGTGGGCCACCGCCAAGATCACCAAGACCAGCCGCGGAGGCGGCGGCCAGGGTGGTTACGGCGGCGGTCAGCAGCAGGGCGGTGGCGGTTACGGCGGCCAACAGGGCGGCGGACAGCAGGGTGGCGGTGGCTACGGCGGCCGTCCCCAGCAGGGCGGTGGCGCACCCGCCGACGACCCGTGGGCCACTCCCGCAGGGGGCGGCCAGCAGCAGGGCGGCGGCGCGGGGGGCTGGGGTCCCCCGCCGGGCGGCTACTCGGACGAACCCCCCTTCTAGGCCGCAAGGCCGAGGGATCGGTTCGCACCCCGAGCTGAAGACTTCTGAAACGATCTGGAGAGCACAATGGCGAAGGCGCCTGCGCGCAAGCCTAAGAAGAAGGTCTGCGTGTTCTGCAAGGAGAAGATCTCCTATGTGGACTACAAGGACACCAACCTGCTGCGGAAGTTCATCTCCGACCGCGGGAAGATCCGCGCTCGTCGCGTGACCGGTAACTGCACGCAGCACCAGCGTGACGTCGCCGTGGCTGTCAAGAACAGCCGCGAGATGGCGCTGCTGCCGTACACCAGCACTGCTCGCTGAGAAAGGGTGATCTTGTCATGAAGCTCATCCTCACCCACGAGGTGACCGGTCTCGGTGAGCCCGGCGACATCATCGAGGTCAAGGACGGCTACGGCCGCAACTACCTCATCCCGCGCGGCTACGCGATCCGCTGGAGCCGTGGCGGCGAGAAGGACGTGGCGGCCATCCGTCGCGCCCGCAAGGTCCGCGAGATCCGCACGCTCGACCAGGCCGCCGAGGTCAAGGGTCAGCTCGCGGGTCTCAAGGTGACGCTCCAGACGCGCGCCGGCGAGACGGGCCGACTCTTCGGCTCGGTCACCGTCGCGGACGTCGTGTCGGCCATCAAGGCCGCCGGCGGTCCGGACATCGACAAGCGTCGCGTCGAGATCGGTACGCCGATCAAGACCGTCGGGTCGCACCGCATCACGGTCCGCCTCCACCAGGAGGTTTCGGCCGCGCTCGACCTCGACGTCGTGCCCGCCTGACCTGAAGCACCCGAACGGCCCGACCCCTTCCGGGGTCGGGCCGTTCGGCGTTTCCGAGTAGTCGACTGAGTAGTGGTACTCATGTCCCGAACACCCCTTCCGTCGCACGCTGGAGACACACGCCGGGCGGTCCGGCGGGGCAAAGGGGCGGACGGTCATGGCCAGGTTCATCCGACAGTGGTTGCTGCGTGTGGTCAGCTTCGCGCTGACCGGTCTGTATCAGCTCTACCGCGTCCATCCCGTCGTCTGGCGCTGGACCGCGCGCAACTATCGGCCGTGGATGCAGCGGTTCGCCCGCCGGCACGCGTGGATGACCTGCCAGTTCGCCGCGCTCGACGTGCCCGCGTACCGCGACTTCCTGCGCCGGCACCGTTGGCGCTTCCGCTGGTTCGACCTCACCTCCTACCCGGAGACGTCCAAGGAGAACTACGTCAAGGCGTACCCCGAGGACACCCGGTGCTGGCTGGGCACGCTGGAGGTGGCCGGGACGGTCGTGGACGAGTCCTCCGGCTCCTCCGGGACACCGCACAACTGGCTGCGCTCGCGGCGCGAACTCAAGTCGGTGCACCGCAACGTGGCCGGCTACACCTCGCTGGTGTTCCCCCGACGCAAGTTGTTCGTGATCAACGCCTACTCGATGGGCGCGTGGGCCACCGGGACCAACACCGGCATCGCGATGGCCCGGGTGGCGATGGTCAAGAACACCGGGCCCGACATCGACAAGATCGTGGACACGCTGCGCCACTTCGGGCCGCGCTTCACCTACCTGGTCACCGCGTACCCGCCCTTCCTCAAGCATCTGCGCGACCGGCTCGACGCCGAGGGCTTCGACTGGCGGCGGCACGCGATGTACGGCTTCGTCGGCGGCGAGGGCATGACCGAGGCGTTGCGCGACTATCTGGAGGAGCGGTTCGTCAAGGTGCGCTCGGGCTACGGGGCCTCGGACCTGACCATCGGGATGGCCGGCGAGAGCGACGCGACGGTGTGGCTGCGCAAGCGGCTGCTGACCGACGAGCGGCTGCGGGCGCGCGTGCTCGGGCCGGACGAGGGGCGGGTGCCGATGGTGTTCCAGTACAACCCGCTGGAGACGTACCTGGAGACCAACGCCGACGACGAGGTGATCTGCACGATCAACTCGACCGCGGTGATGAGTCCCAAGGTGCGCTACAACATCGGCGACGAGGGCCGGCTGCTGACCTTCGCCGAGGTCGAGGAGATGATCCGGCCGGACGCGCAGGCCTGGGTCGGCTGGGAACGCGCGGCGCGGGTCGAGGGCATGCGGCTGCCGATGTTGCTGCTGTTCGGGCGCAAGGACAGCACGATCTCCTACATGGGCGCCAACATCTATCCGCAGGACGTCGAGTACGGGCTCTATCAGGACAACCCGATGGCGGCGCACCTGGAGGGTTTCTGCCTGACCGTCGACGAGTACGCCGACCTGGAGAGCCGGCCCGTGGTCAACCTCCAACTGCGCGACGGGACCTCGCTCGACGACGCGGACCGGGAGAAGCTCGCCCGGGTGTGCCGGGAGGGTGTGGTGCGCCATCTGGCCCGGGTCAGCCGGGATTTCGCCCAGTCGCTCGCGGAGGACCCGACGGCGGCCGACGTGCGGGTGCTCGTACACGACTTCGGCACCGGGCCGTTCCTGCACGGCACCACCAAGATCAAGAACGTCTACCTCGTGGAGGGGGAGCAGCGATGAGGACCACCGACTTCTCGGCGGCACCGCCGCAGGCGCGCGGCGAGGCGTTGTTCATCGGAGCCACGCACTACAGCGGGCTGCGGTCGTTGTTGTCGTTGGCCCGGCCGTGGTTGCGGATGGTGCGCACGATGAAGCGCATGGAGGGCTACCGCTGGCACAAGGTCTACCGCCAGGGCCCGTTCACACTCGGTACGGTCGCGGTGTTCGCGGATCAAGACGCGATGTTGCGGTTCGCCCGTTCCAAGGCGCACCGCGACCTGATGTGCTGGATGACCGATCACGACGACCGCAACGGCACGGCGGGCTTCATCCGGCTCTTCGACGCGCAGCCGGCCGGCTACAGCAACGGCGAGTGGCGGGCCGAGGGCGACGGCATGGCGCACATCGAGGAGTTCACCCCGATCGGCCGCGAGGAGACCGGCGCGCCGGTGCACCGGAAGGCGAAGTCGTGATACCGACGGTGGAGCGGGTCGAGTCCCGGCGCGCGCTGCGCGACTTCTGCGAACTCCCGCTGCGGCTGCACCCGAAGGACCGCTACGTACCGGTTTTGCGCGGTCAGGTGCGGCAGTGGCAGCGGGCCGGGATCGAGTTGTACGTGGTGCGGGATCGGGCCGGGCGCGTCGTGGGGCGGACCTGCCTGCACACCGACGGGCGCTTCGACGCCAAATTGCGCGGGCGGCATCAGCTCTTCGGGCTCACCGAGTTCAGCGACGATCCCGAGGTGTTCGCCGTCCTGGTGGACCTGATGGAGCGGCGGGCCGCGCGGGCCGGTCGCGACCGCCTGTTCGGACCGGTGGCGCTGTTGCCGAACCAGACCGGCGGGGTGATCACCTCCGGGTTCACCGAGCGCGGCTTCGTGGACTCGGCGTGGAATCCGGCGCGTTATCCCGAGACCTACGAACGGGCCGGCTTCGCGAGGAGGTTCTCCGCCTCCACCTGGATCTGCCCGGATCTGCGCGAGCGCACCGACGACCCCGACGAGACGTACGTGTTCGACGACGCGCGGATCGCCACCGAGCGGTTGGTGATCCGGCGCGGATCACGTCGTCGGCTGGCCGAGCAACTGCCGATCCTGCACTCGATGTTGAACGCGAGCTTCGGGCAGCTCGGCTACTACACGCCGATCGAACTCGACGAACTGCGGGCGCAGACGGACGGCTTGGCGCATCTGTTGGACGAGTCGCTGCTGCTGTGGCTGGAGCGGGCGGGCGAGCCGATCGCGTTCACCCTCGCGGTGCCGGACATCTCGGAGTTCCTGATGCGGATCGGCGGCGATCTGCACCTGGGCAACCAGCTACGTCTGCTGGCCACGCGCGGGCGCCATCGCCGCGAGGCCGTGCTGATCATCAAGGGGACCGTGCCGGCGGCCCAGGGGCGCGGCTATCTGACGCTGCTCGCGCGCGAGCAGTACCGGGCGCTGCGGGCGGGCGGCTACCACGCGTTGCGCAGCACCTGGGTCGAGGACGACAACAAGGCCTCGGCGGCGCAGTATCGCCGGATCGGCGGACGCGAGCTGCACGGGCATACGTTCTACGTGCGATCGCTGGGGAGCGCGTCGTGAGCGGGCAACTCGAGGAGCTGTTGAGGGCGGCCGGGCGGGCGCCGAGCGCGCACAACACCCAGCCGTGGACGGTGTCGCCGAGCGGCGCCCTGGGTTACGCGCTGTCCTGGGACGCCGCGCGCGAGCTGCCGGTCGGCGACCCCACCCGGCGGGACCTGTTCCTGGCACTCGGGGCGTTCACGGAGGCGTTCCTGATCGCGTCGGCGGACCTGGGCGTGCCGCTGCGGGTGGAGTGGACCGGCGCGTCGGAGCGGGGCCCGGTGGCTCGTTTCGTGCGGGCGTACGAGTGTCATCCGACGCCGTTCACGGCGGCGGACCTGGCGGGGCGGCGCAGCGCGCGCGGGGCGTACGAGCCGGGGGCGCTGCCGGACGCGGTGTTCGCGGAGGCGGGCGACGCGTTCGCCGGGTCGGCCGGGCTGTGGCGCGGCGGGACCCGGGCGCTGGCGCCGTTGTCGGAGGAGGCGGACCGGTGGTTGTTCGCGGATCCGGCGCTGGTCGCCGAGTTGCGGCGGTGGTTGCGGCTGCGGCCGGTGCCGGCCGGGCACCCGGACGCGCGGGACGGGCTGACCGGGCCGGCGCTCGCGCTGTCCCGGGTCGAGGAGCGGGCGTTGCGCGCGGCGCTGAGTCCGGCCGCCCATCGGGTGCTGCGCCGGGTCGGGTTGGCCCGGGCGTTGGCGGCGGCGTCGCGGGGGGTGATGCGCTACGACGGAACCGTGCTGGTGGTGACCGCGCCGACGGTGCCCGCAGAGCCGAAGCACCTGCTCGAAGCGGGGCGGGGGCTGTTGCGCTGCTGGTTGACGTTGGCCCGGCACGGGTACGCGACGCATCCGCTCAGCCAGCTCATCGACTGCGGGCGCACCTGCGGGGAGTTGGCGGATCGGGTGGGGGCGGTTCCGTGGGCGGTGTTTCGGGTCGGACGGCCGGTGCGGGAACCGGTGCGGTCCGCGCGGCGGACGGACTGAGCGGGGGCGACACCGGGTGGGCGGGCGTGATCCGGGCGGGCGGTGGAGTTCGGGCGGTGGGGTGGTCGGAATCCCACGGACGGGTGGGTCCGGCGACTTGCCTGGATACCCTAGGGGGGTATAAATTCATCGTCGTGGGGCCGATCATGGTCCTCGTATCGACGAAAGGATCACCGTCATGAGCACCGCCACCTTCACCGTCAGCGGGATGACCTGCGGCCACTGCGTATCGTCGGTCACCGAGGAGGTCTCCGAGGTCTCGGGCGTGACCGACGTCAAGGTCGAGTTGGCCTCCGGCCTGGTGACCGTGACCTCCGAGGCGCCCGTGGACGCGGACGCGGTGCGCGCGGCCGTCGTGGAGGCGGGCTACGAGGTCGTCGGGGCGTGAGTCCGAGCCAGCGGTGTTCGTGGTCGGCAACCCACCGCGACTGCGCCGGTTCACGTCGACGGCGGGCATGCCCGGCGTCGGGGACGCGACGGGGACGGGGTGCGGGAGTCGGCGGCGCGTCGAGGTCCGGCCTTCCGGCCCCGGTCGGATGTTCGCGAAGCCCGGTCCGGCCGCTCTCGGCCCGACCGCCGTGCGTGCCGCCAGGGTGTGCCCGACCTCAGCGTTTGCCCGTCACCAGCCACGCGTCGCCGTGCGCGCGCCGGCCGAGCACGACCAGGCGGGTGAGCATGAACGTGCCGATCGCCCACCACCAGACCGCGATCAGGCCGCCGCCCAGGGCCAGTACGGTGCCCAGCACCGCGCAGAAGACGGCCAGCACGATCGGCATGGTGAGCGCGAGGTAGCGGCCGTCGCCCGCGCCTATCAACACTCCGTCCAGCACGAACACCGCGCCGGCGAGCGGCTGGAGCACGGCGACCGCGAGCAGCGTGCCCGCCAGCAGGTCGCGCACCGCCGGGTCGGCGGTGAACAGCGGGATGTACAGCGGGCGGGCCAGGACCACCACGATCGCGAACGACACGCCGGTCCAGACCCCCCACACCAGCATCCGGCGAGTCGCCGCGCGGGCCCCGGCCGCGTCCCCGGCGCCCAGCGCCCGGCCCACTATCGCCTGGGCCGCGATGGCCAGGGCGTCCATCGCGAAGGCGAGGAAGGTCCACACCTGCCAGGCGACCTGGTGCGTGGCGATCGAGGTGTCGCCCATGTGGGTGGCGGCCACGGTGGCCACGACGAGGATCGCGCGCAGGCTGACGGTGCGTACGAACAGCGGCGCGCCGGCGCTCGCGGACGCGCGTATGCCGGCGGGGTCCGGTCGCAACGACGCGCCGTGTCGGCGGGCGCCGCGGACGACGCGGACCAGGTAGACCAGGGCCATCCCGGTCTGCGCGAGCACCGTGCCCCACGCGGATCCGGCGATGCCCCAGTGCAGGCCGTACACGAACACGATGTTGAGCAGCAGGTTGGCGCCGAAGCCGAGTACCGCGACCACGAGCGGGGTCCGGGTGTCCTGGAGCCCGCGCAGCACGCCGGTGGCGGCGAGCACGATCAGCATCGCCGGGATGCCCAGCGAACCGATCCGCAGATAGGTCACCGCGTGCGGCGTCGCGCTGTCCGAGGCGCCGAACGCCGCGACCACCCACGGGGCGGCGACCAAGCCGACCACGAGCAGGGCGGTGCCCAGCAGTGCGGCCAGCCACAGCCCGTCCAGGCCCTGGCGGATCGCGGCGCGCGGGTCGCCCGCGCCGATCAGGCGGGCGACGGCGGCGGTGGTCGCGTAGGCGAGGAACACGCACAGGTTGACCAGGGTGGTCAGCACCGCGCCCGCGACGCCGAGGCCGGCCAACTGGGGTGTGCCCAGGCGGCCGACGATCGCCGAGTCGACGAGCACGAACAGCGGCTCGGCGACGAGGGCGAAGAAGGCGGGTATCGCCAGGCGCAAGATGTCGCGGTCGTGTGCGCGGCGCCGGGCCCGGTCGGCGGGCGCCGGCGGGGTCGCGGGCTCGCGGGTGGGCTGCTCGGTGCCGCGATCCCCGGTGCCGAGCCGCTCGGGGACGGGCGGCTCGCCGGTGGGCGGCTCTGGGGGTGGGGACGGGACCGTGGACGGCACGCGTCCACCGTAGTCATCCACAGGTAAGGGTCACAATGCGCTCCTGGTCATTACCGGCGAGCGCGGGGCGTACGCGGGTGCACACGTGGGGCGATAGCCGCATGATTCGCCCAACAGTTTTTCACATACACAGCCGGTGGATAGAGAAATCGCAGGTCAGACCGGGTTTGTGCACATGATTGCGAAGCGTTGGCGGTCGACTGCGCACAGCTTGTGCACAGCTCGACCCGCCTCTCTCCACAGGTTATCCACAGTTATCCACAGGGCCTGTGTATGACCGTCTTGGCGGTCCCAGGGTCCACCCGTACGGTGAAGGGCCGCATGCCGCGTCGTGCGGCGGAACTGTCGGCCGTGTGGCGTATGAAGGACACGGTGTATTGCGGTGCGATCTCGCGCGAGCCTTTGTGAAAGGAGACCCCGGGCATGAGCGTCTCCGAGTTCGAAGAGGCCAGGCCCGAGCCGGCCCGCGAAGGATTCGAGCGGACCCCACCCCAGGACATCGCCGCCGAACAATCGGTCCTCGGCGGCATGATGTTGTCCAAGGACGCGATCGCCGACGTCGTGGAGAACCTCAAGCCGATCGACTTCTATCGGCCCGCCCACGAACTCGTCTACAACGCGATCCTGGACCTGTACGCCCGGGGCGAACCGGCCGACGCGGTCACCGTCGCCGCCGAACTGACCAAGCGCACCGAGATCGGCCGGGTGGGCGGCGCCCCGTACCTGCACACCCTGATCTCGTCGGTGCCCACGGCGGCGAACGCCGAGTACTACGCCCGCATCGTGCGCGAACAGGCGGTGCTGCGCCGCCTGGTCGAGGCGGGCACGCGCATCGTGCAGATGGGTTACGCGGCCGACGGCGAGGTCGACGACATCGTCAACAACGCCCAGGCCGAGGTCTACAAGGTCACCGAGCAGCGCACCACCGAGGACTACGCGCCGCTG
The DNA here is from genome assembly GCF_055558835.1 of Embleya sp. NPDC025285. Lineage (NCBI taxonomy): Bacteria > Bacillati > Actinomycetota > Actinomycetes > Kitasatosporales > Streptomycetaceae > Embleya > Embleya sp. NPDC025285. The sequence goes on along the minus strand of NZ_JBVHLU010000031.1, from coordinate 89,780 downwards.
GCCGACATCATGGAGGGCGCGCTCGACGAGATCGAGGCGATCAGCTCTCGCGGCGGCCAGATGTCCGGCATCCCCACCGGCTTCACCGACCTCGACTCCCTCACCAACGGCCTCCACTCCGGCCAGATGATCGTCATCGCCGCCCGTCCGGCCATGGGCAAGGCGCTGGCGCTGGACACTCCCCTACCGACGCCGACCGGGTGGACCACGATGGGTGAGGTGCGGGTTGGCGACCTGCTGATCGGAGCCGACGGGGCGCCGACCCGGGTGGTGGCGGCGACCGAGATGTTGATCGATCGACCGTGCTACGAGGTCGAGTTCTCCGATGGTGCGGTGATCGTTGCGGACGGCGCCCACCAGTGGGTGACCCAGACCCGGGCCGAGCGTCGCGCGGTCCACGGCCGGACCGACGCGCCGGCGGTAGCCGGGACGGTCCGGACCACCGAGGAGATCGCGGCCACCGTGCGGTGCGAGACGGCCGACCGGCGGTTGAACCATGCCGTGCGGGTGGCCGCGCCCGCGCGTTTCCCGGAGCGGGACCTGATGTTGCCGCCCTATGTGCTGGGGGCCTGGTTGGGCGACGGGCACAGCGCGGGGAGCCGGTTCACCACGGCAGATCCGGAAATAATCGACAACATCGAGCGGAGCGGCATTCGAGCCGTCCCGACCGGGAGTCCCCTGCTGTACAACCTACGCCTTCCGGAACCGGCGGCCGTCGAGGAACGTGCGTGCGTGGTCTGCGGAAAGCCGTTCGTGCCCCGCACCTCGCAGGTGCGCTCGTGCGGCAAGTCCTGTGGTGGCAAGGCCAAGGCGGTCTCGGCGCCGGTCGGCGATCCGTCCTGCCCCGACTGTGGAGGACCCTCCAGCGGATTGCTGCGGTGTCAGTCCTGCCGCGACCGACACGGTACGGTTCCGGCCATCCTGCGCACGCTTGGTGTCCTGCACGACAAGCACATTCCCGAGGTCTACCTGCGGGCCTCCGAACAGCAGCGGCGCGATCTCCTCGCCGGACTGCTCGACACCGACGGGTACGTGAGCCCGAGCGGCACCGTGCAGTTCGCGGTGACCAGCCGCAGGCTCGCCAAGGGTGTTCTCGAACTCGTGCTGAGTCTGGGCTATCGCGCGACGATGCGTACGAAGCCGGTCAAGGGCCGCACTGCCGAATCGTCGGTCTGCTACCAAGTGAACTTCACGCCGGCGGACAAGGTCTTCCGGCTGCCGCGCAAGATCGCCCGGCAGAGCACCCTGGCCTACCCGACCACTCGGCTGCGCTACATCAGCGCGGTGCGGCGCGTCGACTCGGTACCGGTGCGCTGCGTGGAGGTGGACAACGACAGCCACCTCTACCTGGCGGGCCGCTCGTGGATTCCCACCCACAATTCCACCCTCGGATTGGACATTGCACGTGCGTGTTCGATCAAAAACAATCTTGCGAGTGTGATCTTCTCGCTGGAGATGGGGCGCAACGAGATCATGATGCGTCTGCTGTCGGCGGAGGCTCGGGTCGCGTTGCACCACATGCGCTCGGGGAGCATGACGGACGACGACTGGACGCGGCTCTCGCGCAAGATGGGTGAGGTCACGGCGGCGCCGATGTACATCGACGACTCGCCGAACCTGTCGATGATGGAGATTCGGGCCAAGTGTCGCCGGCTCAAGCAGAAGCACGACCTGCGGCTGGTGATTATCGACTACCTCCAGCTCATGCAGTCGGGCGGCTCGCGGCGGGCCGAGAACCGCCAGCAGGAGGTCTCCGAGATGTCGCGGAACCTCAAGCTCCTGGCCAAGGAGCTGGAGGTCCCGGTGGTCGCGATGTCCCAGCTCAACCGTGGCCCGGAACAGCGCACCGACAAGAAGCCGATGGTTTCCGACCTTCGTGAATCAGGATCTATCGAACAAGATGCCGACATGGTCATTTTGTTGCACCGCGAGGACGCCTATGAGAAGGAGTCGCCGCGGGCCGGGGAGGCGGACCTGATCGTGGCCAAGCACCGTAATGGGCCGACGGCGACGATCACCGTGGCCTTTCAGGGGCACTATTCGCGGTTCGTGGACATGGCGCAGAGCTGACTGGAGGGACGGGACGACCCCACCCCAGGCGTGCCCGGGGCGGGGGTCGGTCGGCGCGGCGGTGGTCAGATGTCGCGGCGGTGCAGGGCTGCCCAGCCTGCGACTTGGGCGGCCATGGCCCAGGCGGCGAGAATCGCGGCGGCGGTGGCGTCGCCGTCGAGGAGGTTCATTCCGGCGCGGCCGGGGAGGATGTCGGCGGCTTCGGTGGCGATCAGCATCGGGAGCGCGAGCATCATCGTGAGCACGACGCTCAGCGTGGCCACCGGGCTGCGCAACAGGGCGCCCAGGCCGACGGTCAGGATCGCGGTGAGCACCAGGTAGGCGGTGATCGCGGCGATGTCGCCGGCCACCGCGCCGGACGAGGTGATGGCGTACGAGCCGAGCGTGAAGCGGCCGATGCCCACGCCGGCGACCGCGAGCAGCGCGGCCAGCGGTGTGGTCACCGCGACCACGACCGCCGTCTTCGCGAAGAGCATCCTGCCCCGGCGCGGGTCGGCGGTCAGTGTGGTGCGGATGGACCCGGTCGCGAACTCGGCCGTGATCACCGCCATCGCGAGTGCGACGACGGCGAATTGGGCGAGCAGGACCGAGCCGGTCGCGGGTTCGCCCACGGCCATGGTCAGACCGTCCTTGGTCTCCCCGCGCTCCACGTCGTTGGCGAAGTCCATGCCGATGATTCCCGCGCACACGGTCATCAGGAACACCGAGGCGGCGACCGACCACCACGTGGAGCGCACCGACCACAGCTTGATCCATTCCGAGCCCACCGCGGAGCGCAGCGCGAGCGGCCCGCCCCGACCCTGTTCCCAAACCCGGGTTCGCGCCTCAGCCTGCCGCATACTCCACCGCCTTCGCCGTCAGTTCCAGGTATGCCTGCTCCAACGAGGCCCGCCGGTGGCTCAGTTCGTACAGCGGCACGCCGAGTGCGTGTGCGGCCCGGCCGACCTCCTCGATCGAGGCGCCGGTGTAGCCGCGGGAGTCCTCGTCGGTCGGCACCATCCGGGCGCCGGTTTCGAGCAGGTACTCGGTCAGCCGGTCCAGACCCGCCCGGTCCGGGCTGCGGACCAGCACCCCGGAGGCACCGGCCGCGTCGATCACCTCGGCGATCGGCGCGTCGGCGATCAGCCGTCCCCGGCCCACCACGACGAGCCGATCCGCGGTCTGCTCCATCTCGCTCATCAGGTGGCTGGAGACGAACACCGCCCGCCCCTCCGCCGCGAGGGAGCGGATCAGCTCGCGGATCCAGCGCACGCCGTCCGGGTCGAGGCCGTTGATCGGCTCGTCCAGGATCAGCGTCCGGGGGTCGCCGAGCAGTGCGCCGGCCACGCCGAGCCGTTGGCTCATGCCGAGCGAGAACAGGCCCGCGCGGCGGTTCGCGACCTCGGTCAGGCCGACCCGGTCCAGGACCTCGTCCACCCGTCGGAGCGGGATCTCGTGGGTCCGCGCCAACGTGCGCAGGTGTGCTCGCGCGGTCCGCCCGGGGTGCACCGCCTTGGCGTCGAGCAGCGCGCCGACCTCGTGCAGCGGGCGGTGCAGGCGGGCGTACGGGCGGCCGTCGATCGAGGCGTGTCCCGAGGTCGGTCGGTCCAGGCCCAGGATCATCCGCATCGTGGTCGACTTGCCCGCGCCGTTGGGACCCAGGAAGCCGGTCACCAGTCCGCCCTCGACGGTGAGCGTGAGTGCGTCGACGGCGGTGTGTGCGCCGTAGCGTTTGGTCAGTCGTTCCAGCCTGATCATCGTGCTCCTTTGTCGTCCGGGACGACGCTAGGAGCCGGCCTCGGGGCGCGGCATCGCTCGTTCGACAGGGCTCCAGCACGACTTTCGGCAGAGGCGCGGGCCGGCGCAGCTCTGGATCCGCGCCATGGGGCGGCCACGCCATGGACCGGGGCCCGGGCGGGTGCGCCTAGCGGGAGTGGATCTGGACCCACCTCGGGTCGAGGGTTCGGCGCAGTGTTCGCCGCACGGCGCACCGGCAGACTCGTCGATGTGGGGCCGAGGTGGTCTCGCGGGGGCAACGGCGAGAGGACATCGCGATCATGGACCCCGCGGGGAGATTCGGCGCCAGGGTCGTCGCCCCGCCGGCACTGCCACCGCCACCGCAAGCACCGCAACCGCCGCCCGCCGGACATCCCCGTCCCGGTGGGCGGCGGCGGGCGTGGCCGGGTCTCGGCGGGCGGCGGGTGCCGGGGAGTTGGGTCCGGAGCCCCTCCCCCCTCGGAAGGCTCCGAACCGCTCCCGGTGCGGCGGGCCCGATCACGGGGTTGCCGGGCCCGCCGCATGCCTTCGATCATGGTCGGCGCCGCTTGGGATCGAATGGGCGCCGGCTTGGCGCGCACTGTCGCGGTCGGTCCCGGCCCCGCGCCCTTTTCGTTCTTCGGGCCGCCGCGGGCCGGTGGCCCGCGTGGTTCGCCCACCGGGACGAGTACATGTCGTGCATCCCCGGGCGCGAATTTTCGATACTCCCGCTGTAGTACGCCGCCACTCCCACGTCTGCGGGGGCGGTGCACCCTTGTAGTCCCGGGGGCGGAACTTGTGTGCGCGGCCCCGATTTCAATTGAAGTGTCCGTTCCGGCCCGCCTACCGTCGAGGCCGACACCACCGGCGTTCTCTCGGCTCGTGCGCGATCGGCGCTTTGTGAATTCGATCACAAGGTGTGCTCGGGGGCCGGTCACACCGTGGGATCGCGCACGCAACCGAGGAGAGACCGATGTTCGGGCGACTGGGCCGACTCGTCGTTCACAACCCCTGGAAGATCACCGCCGGCCGGTTGATGGCCGCAGGGCCCGGGTGGTGTTCGCGCCGATCTGCGCGACTTCGTGCACGCGCACCGGCCCGACGGCACCCGGGCGATGGTCGGCGGCCGGACCGCGTCCTTCACCGACCGCCGCCGCAGGTGTCATCCTGGCGGGGACGTTCGCGTCGCCCAGGATGGCCGGCATCGACATGCTGACCCGGATGGGCTTCGCGGTCTCGGTCGGGATCTGCGTCTCGGCGTTCGTGGTGTCGATGTTCCGGGTTCCCTCCGTGACCGCGTTGATCGGGCACGCGGCGTGGTGGCCCGGACACGCCGATCGTGCGCCGAAGCCGGTGGGCCGAGGCGACGAGGACAGGGAGCCGGTATTCACCGGGGACCGCTGACCCGGTGGACCGAGGAGAACGCATGCCCAAGGAAGGCCCCGCGCGAGCCGCCGTGCGGGGCCTTCCCGCGTCCGCGGCGGGCCCCCGTACGAGCGAGCCGGTCGAGCCCTGGCTGCTGCCGGCGCCCAAGACCTTCGCGCGCTGGTTGCCCTGTCGACCCTGGGTCGGCGAGGTGTGCCTGGTCGCGCTGGTGTTGATGTGCGTGATCGGCGGCTCGGTCGGCGGCTCCACCCAGGACCACAACGTCGGGCACCCCGACGCGCTCAACCTGAGCATCGCCGGCCTCACCTGCCTGGTGCTGTTCGGCCGGCTGCGGTGGCCGCTCACGGTGCTGGCGCTGACCGAGGCGGGCCAGGTGTTCTACCTGGCCGCCGACGGCCTGGACGGCCCGATCCTGATCCCGACCATGGTCGCGTTGTACACGGTGGCGGCCAGCGGGCAACTGCGCCGCTCGGTGCTGATCGCCTCGGCGGTCGCGGTGGTGCACACCGGGATGCGGATAGGTCTGACCCCGGACGGGTTCCTGTCCCCGGAGAAGTACCTCTCCGGGATCTGGATGTACCTGCCGGTCGCGATCGGCGAGGCGGTCCGCGCCAAGCGGGCCTACTGGGCCGAGGTGCAGGCGCGACTGGCCCGCGCCGAGCACGAGCGCGAGGACGAGGCCCGACGCCGGGTCACCGCCGAGCGCATGCGGATCGCCCGCGAGTTGCACGACGTGGTCGCGCACAGCATCGCGATGATCAACATCCAGGCGGGCGTGGCCGCGCACGTGATCGACCGGGACGTGCCGCAGGCCAAGGAGGCGCTGGTGCACATCAAGGTGGCCAGCCGGGACGCGCTGGCCGAGCTGCGCACGACGCTCGGCGTGCTGCGCCAGGACGGCGACAACGACCTGCCCACCGAACCGACCCCGGGGGTGGACGACGTGGACGCGCTGGTGGCGTCCTACCGCAACGCGGGTCTGCCGGTGCTCCTGGAGGAGTCCGGCGAGGCCCGGACCCCGTCCGCGCCGGTCGGCCTCGCGCTGTACCGGATCGTCCAGGAGTCGCTGACCAACGCGATGAAGCACGGCGGCGACGGCGCGTCCGCGATCGTGCGGGTCGTGTACGGCGAGCACGCGGTCGAGGTCGACGTGCTCGACGACGGCCGGGGCACGCCCCAGACGGGACGGGGCAAGAGCGCCGACGGCACCGGACACGGGCTGCTCGGCATGCGGGAACGGGCGGTCGCCGTCGGCGGTTCGCTCGCGGTGGGACCCGGCCCCAATGGCGGTTTTTCGGTACACGCGGTGCTGCCGCACCACAAGGGCGCGCTCACCGCGCGTCGGGACGGAGATTCCTCATGACGGTGCGCGTGCTGATCGCGGACGACCAACTGCTGGTCCGGTCGGGCTTCAAGGTGCTGGTCGGCAGCGACCCCGAGCTGGAGGTGGTCGGCGAGGCGGCGAACGGCGCCGAGGCGCTCACCCTGGCCAAGGAGACGCGGCCGGACGTGGTGCTGATGGACATCCGGATGCCCGGCATGGACGGCCTGGAGGCCACCCGCCGGATCGTCCACGACGACGAGCTCGCGGGCGTACGGGTGTTGGTGCTGACCACGTTCGAGGTGGACGAGTACGTCTTCGAGGCGCTGCGGGCCGGGGCCAGCGGCTTCCTGGTCAAGGACACCGATCCCGAGGACCTGCTCAAGGCGATCAAGACCGTGGCGACCGGCGACGCGTTGCTCTCGCCGGGGGCCACCCGCGCGCTGGTGGCCCGCTTCCTGTCCCAGCCCGAGCCCAAGGTGGCCGCGCCGGACCGGCTGGAGGCGCTCACCGACCGCGAGCGCGAGGTGCTCTCGCTGGTGGCGGCCGGGATGAGCAACGACGAGATCGCCGAGCACCTGTTCGTCTCGCCGTTGACCGCCAAGACCCACGTCAGCCGGGCGATGGTCAAGCTCGGCGCGCGCGATCGCGCGCAGCTCGTGGTGATCGCCTACGAGTCGGGCATGGTCCGGCCGGGACGCGGCTGAGCACCGCGCCCCGCTGCGCTCCCGGGGCGGGACCCGGACCGCTCTAGCCCAGGTCGCCCGCGAGCAGGGTGTGGATGCCCTCGATGTTGGCCCGCAGGTAGGCCGCCAGGCTCGCCGGCACCAGGCCCACCGAGGCCAGCCCGGCGGGGGTGAAGGGCACCCGGACGATGTCGTACTCGCCGTTCGGTTCGTCCACCTCGGGGCCGTGCCGCAGCGCGGGATCCATCGATTCGAGCCGGCAGGCGAAGAAGTGCTGGACCTTGACCCCGCCCGGCTCGGGCACGGTGTCCACGAACGCGGGCACCGGACGGCCGATCTTGCCGCCGAGTTCCTCGAACACCTCGCGCCGCAACGCCTCGGACACCGTGGTGTCCTCGGGCTCGACGCCGCCGCCGGGGGTGATCCAGTACGGGGGGCTGTCCGGCTTGGTGCGTTTGATCAGCACCATGTGATCCTCGTCGTCGAGCAGGATCGCGCGTGCCGTCCGCTTCACCACTGAACGCATCGTCGGTGCCCTCTGCTTTCTTGCGGCGTTGCCCCCGTCTGAAGTCTCCCTTTCCGGCGACACGGGGGGTTTATGCCTGCCCGGCCGCACGTTCGGGATCACGCCCAGCGCGCGGCGCGCGCGATCAGCTCGCCGTGCAGGTGCGCGATGTGCGGTTGGCTCAAAGTACCCTCCCGCACCGCCAGGAACACCGTGTGCAGTGGCGGCAGTTCCGGCTCCAGGAGGGCGACCACCGCGCGCCGGTCCAGCGCCTCGGCGCACAGATAGCGCGGCAGCACCGCGATGCCGTGCCCGGCGCGTACGCACTCCAGTACGGCACGTAGGTCGGGCACCGTCACCGCGGCCGGGGCGGTGGGCTTCGCGTCGAACACGGTCGACCAGTAGCGCCGGATCAGCGGCTGCTCCTCCGCCTCGCAGACCAGCGGCACCCCCTCCAGGGCGGTCGGCCCCTGGGCCAGGATCCGGCTCTGCGGCAGCCGTGCGGCCCAGTGCGGCGCGCCGATCAGGACGTACTCCTCGTCGGTGAGCGGCGTCCCCACTATCCCGCGTGCCCGCGGTCGCACGTCGGAGATCACCAGGTCGTGCCGGGCCGCCGCCAGGCCCGTGAGCAGCACGTCGCCGGGGCCCAGGGTCACCCGTAACCGCAGACCGCGCCGGACCAGGTCGGCCAGCGACGGCAGCACACGCAGGGCGGTCAGTTCGGTCGGGCCGCCCAGGTGCACGGTGCGCCGCATCGGGTCCACGCCGCGCACCTCGCGGGCCGCGATCTCCTCGATCGCGTCCAGGTGCGGCGCGAGCCGGCGGGCGAGCTCGTCGGCGGGGCCGGTGGGCGCGACCCCGCGCGGCAGCCGCTCGAACAACTGCTTGCCGACCTGCTTCTCCAGCGTGCGGATCTGCGCGGTTATCGCCGGCTGCGAGAGCCCGAGCGACGCGGAGGCCCGGGTGAACGAACCCGCGCGGTGTACGGCCAGGAAAGTGCGCAACAGCGTCAGGTCCACGGGTCCCCCGTCTCGTGTCCCCCGACCACTCCCGAGAGTCGGGGACATCACGTGATCTTGCCCGAAGTCGCAGGTCAGCCCGGGGAGGCGGCGTCCAGGGCGCGCAGGATGTCCGCGATGAGATCCGCGGTGTCCTCGCAACCGGCCGAGAACCTGACGAATCCCTCCGGCACATCGTTGCCGGCCCAGCGCGCGCGACGTTCGGCCATACTGTGCACGCCACCGAAACTGGTGGCGTCGGCGACCAGTTCGAGGGCGCCCAGGAACCGGCGAGCGGTGTCCGCGTCGGCGAGCGTGAAGCTCACGACGCAGCCGAACCGCCGCATCCGACGGGTTGCCACATCGTAGGCCGGATCGCCCGCGAGTGCGGGGTGCCGAACGTCGGCGACGTCGGTGCGGCCGAGCAGCGCCTCGGCGACGGCCAGCGCGTTGGCCGCCTGGCGGTCCACCCGCAACTGGAGGGTGGACAACGAGCGATGCGCCAACCAGGCCTCCATCGGCCCGGGCACCGCGCCGGTGAGCGAGCGCCAGGACCGCACGCGGGCGGCGAGTTCGGCGTTCGCGCAGGCGACGTACCCGAGCAGTAGGTCGCTGTGCCCGGTCAGTGCCTTGGTGCCGCTGGCCGCGGAGATGTCCGCGCCGAGCGCGAGCGGGAGTTGGCCCAGGGGGGTGGCCAGCGTGTTGTCCACGGCCACCAGGGTCTCCCGCGCGTGGGCGAGCGTGGCGATCCGCTCGATGTCGCACACGTCCAGGCCCGGGTTGCTCGGTGTCTCCAGCCACACCAGGCGGGCGCCGGGCAGGGCCCCTTCGAGTTCGGCGCCGGCGGTCGGCACCAGGCGCACGGTGATCCCGCGTGCGGCGAGGTGCTCGCCGAGCGTGCGGGTGGCCGGGTAGCCGTCGGACGGCAGTACGACCACGTCGCCCGGCGTGGTGAGCCCGATCAGGACGGCCGAGACGGCGGCCATCCCGGACGCGAACGTGACGGTGTCGGCGGCGCCCTCCAGGTCGCCGATCGCCGCCTCCAGGCCGGTCCAGGTCGGGTTCGCGTAACGCCCGTATTGGTAGGGACCGTTCACCTCGCCGGGCAGGTGGTACGTACCGGCGAAGACGGGTCCGGGCAGGAAGGGGTCGCCGGGGGCGTGGCCCGGACTGCCGGCCCGGACCGCCCGGGTACCGTCGCTCCACTCGGTGGCCATCACGACTCCTTCGCTGCCTGTTTCACGTGAAACGTTGCGCGGCTCCTCGGCGTGCCCTCGGGCGACGCCGTGCCGAGACCGCGCCCGCGGACCTCAGTCGCGGTCCAGGATCAGGCTCAGGAACCAGCTCACGATGCTGATCACCAGGGCGCCGAGCAGCGCGGCCCAGAAGCCGTCGATGTGGAAGTCGAGGTCCAGCTTGTTCGAGATCGCCTCGGTCAGCCACAACATCAACGCGTTGATCACGAACGTGATCAGTCCGAGGGTGAGCACGAACAGTGGGAGTGAGAACAGCTTCACCAGCGGTTTGATGACGGCGTTGACGATCCCGAAGATGAGCGCGACCACGACTATCGTCTTGGCCTTGCTGCCGGCCGACGCACCGTCGGCGAGATCGATTCCGTGTACGAACCAGCTGGCGAACCAGATGGCCAGCGCGTTGACAACCAGTTTGACGACCAGGCTTTTCATATCTTGATGCTGGCATCCGGTGGATGCCTCCCGCTTGAGCATGATGGGAAAGTCTGTTCGTGTCGGTAAGGAGTTTGGTCACATGAAGGTCTTTCGCCTCGATGATCTGGACGCCGAGCGCGCGTTCGAGCAGGGCGCGTACCTGAAGTTCCTCAGCGAGCGGAACTTCTCGATGGGCCTGTACGCCCTCGAACCGGGCGAGACCGACACGCAGAAGCCGCACCGTCAGGACGAGGCGTACGTGGTGATCAGCGGTCGGGCCACGCTGACCGTCGGCGACGAGTCCACCGACGTCGCGCGCGGCAGCGTCGTGTACGTACCGGCCGGCGTGCGGCACCACTTCCACCGGATCACCGAGCCGCTGCGCGTGTTGGTGTTCTTCTCGCCGCCGGAGGGCTGAGCGCGATGCGCGCGGCGCGCGCGAGGGGCGCACCCACGGGCGGGCCCGGACCCGTGTACGACAATCGCATCTTGGGATCCGGGATTCGGATCCCGGGATCCGACGATCGGGAGTAGACCTGATGGCGCTGCGCGACGAGCTCTGGGCCGCGATCGAGGACGTCTACGCGGCGATCCTCGAGCACCCGTTCATCCACGGGCTGACCGACGGCACGCTGCCGCGCGAGGCGTTTCGGCACTACGTCGTGCAGGACTCGCACTACCTGCGCGACTACGCCAAGGCGCTCGCGGTGTGCGCGGCCAAGGCGCCGGACGAGGCGACGACCGTGCAGTTCGCCGGCGACGCGGCCGGTGCGATCGCCGCCGAGCGCTCGTTGCACGAGGGCTTCATGGTCGACTTCGGCAGCTCGGTGGCGGACGCGACCGCGACCGAGCCGGTGTTGCCCAGCACCCGGGCCTACGTCAGCTACCTGCTCGCCACCGTGCACAACGGCTCGTTCGCCGAAGGTGTGGCCGCGGTGCTGCCCTGCTACTGGATCTACGCCCGCGTGGGCGACGCGCTGCTGGCCAAGGGCTCGCCCGACGAGCTGTACGGGCGGTGGATAGCCACCTACGGCGCCGAGGAGTTCCAGGAGACGGTGCGCGCGGTGCTCGATCTGGTGGACCGGATCGGCGAGGACCTCTCGGCGACCGAGCGGGCTCGGATGATCGAACACTTCACCACCACGGCCCGCTACGAGTGGATGTTCTGGGACGCCGCGTGGCGCGGCGAGCGCTGGCCGGTCTGAGCGGATCGGGCCGGTCGTCGCGACGCCCGGCCGGCCGGATTCGGTCCGGCCGGAACCGGTCCGCCCGGATACGACGTGTCCTTGCGGGGAATGTGGTCCCCGCACGCACGTCTCGCGTGGGATCGCGTGACTGGGGGTTGAACGATGGAGACATGGCCGCAGTGGGTGCGGGTCGGTGTGCCGGTGCTCGCGCTGGTGCTGCTGTGCTGGTTGCTGATCTGGCTGTTCTCGGCCTTCCTGATGCTCATCGTCAAGGGTGTCGTGGGGCTGCTCGTCACGGTCGGGATGGTCGTGCTCGCGCGTACCGCGGTGGTCGGCCGCGAACCGCGGGATCCGCTCGGCTGAAACCCGACGCTGGTCGTGCGACCGGCGGTGTGTCAGGGTAGGGGCGCACCACACGGAGATACACGGGAGCTCGGGGCACCGGGCTGAGAGGGCGCTGAGGCCGCGCCGACCGCAGAACCTGACCGGGTAATGCCGGCGTAGGGAGCCTTTCCATGACCTCGCACGACACATCGCTGCCCGCTGTCCCGGTTGCCGACCCGGCCGCCGCGGACACGGTCACCAGCGGACCGATTTCCCCCGCCCACCACCGCGGCTACGTCCCCGGATCGCGCGAGGACCTGCGCGTTCCGGTACGCACGGTGCATCTGACCAACGGCGAGACGGTTCGCCTGTACGACACCTCGGGCCCGTACACCGACCCCGCCTTCGAGGTGGACGTGCGGCGCGGCCTGCCCGCGCTGCGGGAGGCCTGGATCGAGGAGCGCGGCGACACCGTCCGCTACGACGGGCGGATCGGCGCGCTCACCCCGGCCGGTTTCGCGGTGCCCGGCGCCGGGGCCCGGCCCAGGCGCGCGTCCGGGGCCGAGGCGGTGACCCAACTCGCCTACGCACGGCGCGGACTGGTCACCCCGGAGATGGAGTTCGTGGCGATCCGCGAGGGCCTGACGCCCGAGCTGGTCCGGGACGAGATCGCCGCCGGTCGCGCGGTGCTGCCCGCGAACATCAACCACCCGGAGATCGAGCCGATGGTGATCGGCAAGAACTTCCTGGTCAAGGTCAACGCGAACATCGGCAACTCGGCGGTGACCTCCTCGATCGAGGAGGAGACCGACAAGCTGGTGTGGGCGATCCGGTGGGGCGCGGACACGGTGATGGACCTGTCCACCGGCAAGGACATCCACACCACGCGCGAGTGGATCGTGCGCAACTCGCCGGTCCCGATCGGCACGGTGCCGCTGTACCAGGCACTGGAGAAGGTGAACGGCAAGCCCGAGGAACTCACCTGGGAGCTCTACCGCGACACCGTGATCGAGCAGTGCGAGCAGGGCGTGGACTACATGACGGTGCATGCCGGCGTGCTGCTGCGCTACGTGCCGCTGACGGCCCGTCGCAAGACCGGGATCGTCTCGCGCGGCGGCTCGATCATGGCCGCGTGGTGCCTGGCGCACCACCGGGAGAACTTCCTCTACACGCACTTCGCCGAGCTGACCGAGATCCTGCGCGCGTACGACGTGACCTACTCGCTCGGCGACGGTCTGCGCCCGGGCTCCATCGCGGACGCCAACGACGCGGCGCAGTTCGCCGAGTTGGAGACGCTGGGCGAGTTGGGCCGGATCTCCCGTTCGATGGACGTCCAGGTGATGATCGAGGGCCCCGGCCATGTGCCGATGCACAAGATCAAGGAGAACGTCGACCTCCAGCAACGCATCTGCGACGAGGCGCCGTTCTACACACTCGGTCCGCTGACCACGGACGTCGCCCCCGGCTACGACCACATCACGTCGGCGATCGGCGCGGCGATGATCGGCATGTGGGGCACTGCGATGCTCTGCTACGTGACGCCGAAGGAGCACCTGGGCCTGCCGGACCGCGACGACGTCAAGGCGGGCGTGATCGCCTACCGGATCGCGGCGCACGCGGCGGACCTGGCCAAGGGGCACCCGGGTGCGCAGGCCTGGGACGACGCGCTCTCCGACGCCCGTTTCGAGTTCCGTTGGCAGGACCAGTTCGACCTGGCGATGGATCCGGACACCGCGCGCGCCTACCACGACGCGACGCTCCCGGCGGAGCCGGCCAAGACGGCCCACTTCTGCTCGATGTGCGGACCGAAGTTCTGTTCGATGCGGATCTCGCACGACATCCGCGCGGAGCACGGCGATGGTGCCGTCGCGTCGGAGGTGGACGCCGAGGCCGGGATGCGGGCCAAGTCGCAGGAGTTCGCCGCCTCGGGCAACCGCGTCTATCTGCCGTTGGCCGACTGACGCACGCGTCGGCGACGTCCCGGGAGCGGGCCGGCTTCCGGGGCGTCGTCAGGCCGGTCCGGGCCGGTCGCTCTCGCCGGCGACGATGACGCCGTGCTCGTAGGCGAAGACGACCGCCTGCGCGCGATCCCGCAGGCCCAGTTTGGCGAACATGCTGCCCACATGGCTCTTCACGGTCGCCTCGGTGACCACCAGACGGGCGGCGATCTCGCTGTTGGACAGGCCGCGGGCGACCAGGAACAGGGCTTCTCGTTCGCGCGGGGTCAGGCCCGCCAGGAGCGCGGGCGAGGAGCGGAGCGGTTCGGTGCGGGTGGCGAAGTTCTCGATCAGGCGGCGGGTGATCGAGGGCGAGAGCAACGCCTCCCCGTCGTGGACGACGCGGATGGCCTCCACGAGGCGGGCGCGCGAGGCGTCCTTGAGCAGAAACCCCGCGGCGCCGGCGCGCAACGCGCCGAAGACGTACTCGTCCAGGTCGAACGTGGTCAGGATCAGCACGCGCGGCGGTGGCGAGATGCCGGCGGCGTGCAGGCGGGCGGTGGCCTCGACGCCGTCCATCCGCGGCATCCGGATGTCCATGAGCACCACGTCCGGACGCAGGGCGCCCGCCAGTTCGATCGCCTCGTCGCCGTCCTCGGCCTCGCCGACCACGACGAGGTCGTCCTGCGTCTGCAGGAACAGGCGAAGGCCGGTCCTGATCAGCTCCTGGTCGTCGACGATGAGCAGGCGGATGCTCATGCGGGATCCCCCAGCGGCAGTCGGGCCGCCACCTCGAACCCGCCGTTCGCGCCGGGCCGGGCCTCCAGTTCGCCGCCGAGGACACCGATCCGCTCGCGCATGCCGACGATGCCGTGGCCGCCGGACGAGGGTGCGGACACCCGCTCGCCGTCGTTGACGACCGCGACCCGCAGATGGGTGCGGTCGAAGTCGAGCGTTACCGCGACGTGCGTGGGGCGGGCGTGTTTGAGCACGTTGGTCAGTGCCTCCTCGACGATGCGGTAGACCGACAGCTCGACGCCGCCGGCCAGCGGTCGGGACGTGCCGGTGACCTGCAGGCGCGCGGGCAGCCCGGCCTCGCCGTACGAGGCGACGAGCGCGGGCAGTTGGGCCAGCGAGGGCTGCGGACGCATCCGCACACCCTGGTCCGGCTCGCGCAGCAGGAGCAACATCCGGCGCAACTCGACCAGGCTCTGCTCGGCGTTGCTCTCGACCCGCCCCAGGGTGTCGTCGGCCACGTCCGGCGCGGTGCGCAGTACGTCGCGCGCACCGCGTACGCCCACCAGGGTCACGGTGACCGAATGGGCGATGATGTCGTGCAGTTCGCGGGCTATCGCCGCGCGCTCGCGCTGCGCCACGATCACCGAGAGCTGCTCGCGCTCGCGCTCCAGGTGGGTCGTGCGCTCCTCCAGGGCCTCGGTGTAGCGCCGTCGGGTCTGCGCGTAGGTGCCCAGGCCCCACGCGACGACGGAGACGGGGATCGAGGCGATGCTCGCCAGCATCAGGACCAGCGCCGTCGGCGCGAGGGCGGCCACCGAAACACGCCGATTCCGCAGTTCGGCGACGGTGTAGAGGGCCACCAACACCGGCGCCCCGCCGGGGTAGGCGCCGGTCGCCGCGAGCAGCGCCTCGATCGAGCAGACGAGCACCAGCACGGTGAGGGTCGCGCGCCGTCGGGCGAGCAGGAGCGCACCGGTGAGGAAGACGAGTGCGAGGGGCAGCGTCGGGACGGGTGTCGAGTCCTCGAAGGTCAGTCCGACCTCGACGCTCGTGGTCACCACCGCGACGACGGCGTCGAACACGGCCGAGCGGCGCGCTCGGATCCACCGGCGCGCCGCTCGCACGTACCGGAGAACCGGGTTCATGCCAGGTCACGCCGACGCTCGCCGGCGACGGCCGCGATCACCAGCGCGACCGCCCAGGCGCCGAGGACCACCGCGGCGGCACCGGCCGACAGCGTCGTGTGGTGGGTCGACCGCGCCAGCACACCGGCGGCCCCGAACGGCGTGTAGTTGGCGGCGGATTCGGCGACATCGGCGACCAGCGGAAGCACCGCGAAGTTCACCAGCAACACCACGACCACCCCCACGACCGGGCTGCGCACCATCGCCCCGATGGCGGCACCCATGATCGCAGACAGCACGAACGCGGCCAGGTTGCCCGCCGCGACCGAGGCGACCTCCCCCGGGGCGAGGTCGGCTCCCGGATGGTCGGCGAGCAGCGGCAGGGCGAGCCCGACGGACACGGCGACCAGCAGTGCCCCGATCGACAGACCCGTCACCGCGTAGGCGCCGATCCGGGCGAGCAGGACCAGGCCGCGGTCGCGCCGGGCCACCAGCGCCGCGGGTGCGGCGGTGCGGTGGCGGTACTCGCCGGCCGCGCCGACGAGTCCCCACAACATCAACAGGACCGGCAGCCCGGCCAGCGCCTCCTCCTTCTCGGCCACCTCGTCCAGCCGGCCCGACGCCACCGCGACGATCACGACGTTGAGCACGGTGAACGCGACGCCGCCGGCCACGAAGCCGTGGATCGAGCGGGTGGTGAGGGTCTTGAGCAACTCGCCTCGCAACAGCCGGCTCATGCGCTTCGGCCCTTCGTCGGAGCTTGCGTCCCGCCTTCGGTCAGATCGAAGAACACGTCCTCCAGGGAGGCGGTCCGTGCGGTGATCTCCTCCAAGGGGATGTGTTCGCGCAGGGCCAGCCCGGCGACCTCCGCGGCGGTGAGCCCTTCGATCCACAACCCGCCGGTGTCCGCGGGCCGGATTCGTCCGCCGGCGCCTTCGACGAGTGCCGAGAGCCGCTCGGGCTCGGGGGTGCGTACCGAGAGGGCGCCCTGGTCGAGATCGCCGATCGTGCCGGTGTGGATCAGCCGACCCTTGTCGATGACGACGACGTCGTCGACCGTCTGCGCGGCCTCGCCGAGCATGTGGCTGGAGAGCAGGGTGGTGCGACCGCGAGCGGCCCGGTCGCGGAGCAGGGTGCGCAGCCGGCGGATCGCCTGGGGGTCCAGGCCGTTGACCGGCTCGTCCAGGACGAGCACCTCGGGATCACCGAGCAACGCGCCGGCCAGGCCGAGGCGTTGGCGCATGCCCAGCGAGTACTTGCCGACCCGCCGCCCGGCGGCCTGCTCCAGCCCGACGGTTTCCAGCACCTCGTCGACCCGGCCGGCCGGCAGCCCGGCAAGCAGCGCCAGGGCTCGCAGGTGGGCCCGGCCGGTCCGGCCGGGATGGGCTCCGCACGGCTCGATGTGCACACCCAGCGCCCGGGCGTCGGCGGGCACCGGGCCGCCTTGAAAGGACACGTGACCGGCGGTGGGCCTGGCCAGCCCGACGATCGTCTTCAACACGGTCGTCTTGCCTGCCCCGTTGGGACCGAAGAACCCGGTCACCGCGCCCTCCCGCACGGTGAAGGAGAGCCGGTCGACCACTGTCGTCCGCCCGTAACGCTTGGTCAGTTCGTGGACCGCGATCGCCGCGGTCGGTGATGGCACCGAAGTCATACCGAGAGCATCGACGCCACCGATCTCCCGGTCCTCAGCCAAAAGATCAAACCCGACCTGCCACCGAAGGAGGAGCCGGCCGGCCGGAGGCGCCGTTCGGGCGCTGTCCGCGGATCTGATGGTCTGTGCGATCGCGGCCCATCACGGGCTGGTCGTGCTGCACGACGACAACGACTTCGTTGCCGCGGCCGGCGTCCTGCCCGACGTTGTGCAACGCAACATCCGCGACATCCCGGCGTAGCCGGCCGTGGGCGTCCGGGGTCATGGGCGGGGGCGGGTCCCGGGTGATGGGGTGCGGGTGGCTCGGGGTGGGGGTGTGGGGCCCGGGAGGTGGGGCGGGCGGAGGTCGAGGTGCCCAGGGCGAGGGTGGTCATCAGGGTGGCGCTTGCCCAGTGGGACGGGTTGGTGAGGGAGCGGTTCAGGCGCATGACGGAATCCCTTGTGTGGGCGAGGCGGGGGTGTCCAAGCATCGGTCGGGGTCTCCCGGCTAGGACCCGCGCTGGAGCGGCACCGACCAGGTCACCGTGGTTCCGCGGCCCTCCGGCCCCGGTCCGAACGCCGCCTGACCGCCCAACTCCTCCGCGCGGGCGGCCAGGTTGACCAGCCCGCTGCGCCGACCGCCGGGAGCGATGCCCACACCGTCGTCGGTGACCGTCAGCTCGACCGTGCCGCCGGTCACCGCGAGGCTCACCTCGACCCGGGACGCGTGCGCGTGGCGGGAGGCGTTGGACAGGGCCTCGCGCAGTGCGGCGAGGAGTTGCTCGGCGACCTCGTCCGGGACGGTCGAGTCGACCGGGCCCGTGAAGGTGACCGTCGGCTCGAAGCCGAGCGTGGCGGCCGACGTGCTCGCCTCGCGCAACACCCGGCCGCGGACCCCGGTCGTCCCCTCACGCGGCGGGTTCTGCAACGCGAAGATGGTGCTGCGCACCTCGCGGATCGTCGCGTCGAGTTCGTCCACCGCCTGGTTGATCCGGGCGGTCACCGCCGGCACCCGCGCCAGTCTGGCCGCGCCCTGGAGCATCATCCCGGTCGCGAACAGCCGCTGGATGACCAGGTCGTGCAGGTCCCGGGCGATCCGATCGCGGTCCTCGAACACCGCCAGCCGCTCCCGGTCGCGCTGCGCGCTCGCCAGCATCAGCGCGATCGCCGCCTGGCCGCCGAACGCCTGGGCCATCGAGCGCTCGGTCCGGTTGAACGGCACCGCGCCGATCCGCTTGTCCAACTCCAGCGCGCCGAGGATGCGTTCGTTGGCGATCAGCGGTACGAACAGGCCCGGCCCGAAGCAGCGGGACTGGTCCAGCATCACGTTCGGGTCGGTGCTCATGTCCGCGATGAAGATGCTGCGCCCGGTGTTGATCGCCTCCGCGACCGGGCTGCCCTGCGCGACCACCGTGCCGCCCAGGCCCGCGAGGTCCTCGCCGGAGGTGACCTCGACCAGGTACGAGCCGTCCGGCTGCGGCAGGTACATCGCGGCGAAGTCCGCCTCGGCCAGGCTGCGCGCGCGTTCGGCCACCACCGCGAGCGCCTCGTCCGGGTCCTGCGTGGTCAGCAGCGCCGTGGTGACGTCCGCCGAGCCCATGATCCACTTCTCCCGGCGGGCCGCGCTCTCGAACAGGCGCGCGTTCTCGATGGCCACCCCGGCCGCCGCCGCGAGGGCCCGGACGACCTGCTGGTCCTCGGCGCTGAAGCCCGGTCGGCCGCGCTTCTCGGTGAGGTACAGATTGCCGAACACCTCGTCGCGCACCCGGATCGGCACACCCAGGAACGAGTGCATCGCGGGGTGGTTCGGCGGAAAGCCGTAGGACGCCGCGTGTCGGGCCAGATCGTCCAGGCGCAGCGGCTCCGGGTGCTCGATCAGCAGGCCCAGGATGCCTCGCCCGTGCGGGAGTTCGCCGATCCGCTCGCGATCCGCGTCGGCGATGCCGACGGTGATGAAGTCGGACAGGTTGTTCTCCGTGCCGATCACGCCGAGCGCGGCGTAGCGCGCGTCCACCAGATCGGCGGCGGCCTCGACGATCCGGCGCAGCGTGGTGTGCAGGTCCAGGTCGGCGCCGACCGCGATCACGGCTTCGAGCAGCCCTTGGAGCCGCTCCCCGGCCGCCGCCGCCGAGCCGAGCCGCTCCACCACCTCGGCCACCAGGTCGTCCAGACCGAGCGAGGCCGGCGCGGCCGGTCCGGGCGTGGGATCGGAGCGACCCGCCCCGCCGGGCTCGTCGGCGCTGTCGGCACTGCTGCCGGTGGCGTTCACCATGAACGCAGCCTACGTGGGCAAATCCGGATGAAACCACCAAATCACCCCGGACACGCGTACGGATCCCCTCGCACGGTGCACGCCTACCGGTCCGCACACGCGGATGCACGCGCCAATGCCCGCCGCCCCGGCTCAGCCGAAAGCCCCCGCCACGTACACCGTGCGGGGCGGCAGGTATTCCACGATCACCACCAACGAACCCACCGGGTGCTCCTCGCCCGGCAGCGCCGGGTACGCGAGGAACGCCTCCACGCCGCCGCGCACCTCGATCATGACCTCGCCCACCAATCCGGGACCGATTCCCCCGGTGACCTTCCCGCGTTTGCCGACCATGTCGACCATTGTGTGGCCCGGCCCGCCCCGGACGGCGTGATCCGGCTCTCCCGCCCCGGGCGGGTGGGAGAGCCGGCGCCGACGGTCGGTCAGCCGAGGAGGGTGGTGCCCTCGTCGGAGACCTCGCGCAGACGCGAGCGCATGAACGGCAGGATGCCCCGGTGCAGGATCGCCCGGCGCCATTCCTCGCGGGCCAGGTACACCTCGACCTCGCCGGTCGGCCGGGCCCGATTGCGCGCGGCCACCGCCAGCATCGCGAGTCCCCCGATCGCCGCCGCCCCGAGCGAGATGCCCACGGCCGCGATCGAGGCGAGTTGCATCGTGTGCTGCATGGACGAGTCGTCCATCGTGAGCGGCAACAGCACGTAGCCCACGATCAGGAAGACGACCGCCGAGATGCCGGCCACGATCACCGCCATGGCGGTGGCGAGCGCGAACCAGCCGAAGCTCTCGCCGGCCTCGATCATCGAGGCGCCGAAGTCCTGTCGGATCCCGGACTCGAAACGCTGCTCTGTACGTTCGTAGCGGTCGTACTCGTCGCGTGCCGCGTCCGCGATCGACGGGGTCGCGTCCAACGTGGCCGTCCGCAACTGCTCGACGTTCAGGTTGGGTACCGCCGCAAGACCGGAGAGGGTCTCCTCCAGGTGCAGCGCGTCATCGACGAACTGCTCGTACTGACGGCGGTGCTCGTCACTTCCAAACCAGTGTTGCATCGGATCCCCCGAATGAGGCCGCGCGGGCGTGTCCCGCGTCCGCCGGGCCCGTCAGGGGACCCGTGCAAGCTGTCGGTGGATCAACGACCCGCAAAAGCACCTGACGGTGTCGAGGCGGATACTTATTGATGATAGGGTGCATCCCCCGCTTTTGGGCAGGGAGTTCCCTACGACCGCGGCTCGTCTCCGGTGTTGCCGCCGAGGGCGCCCAGGTCGTATTCGCGACCCTGCGTCTCCTCCAACGAACCGGCCGCCGCGCTCGGCGGCGTGGCGGTCAGCGGCAGGCGCGCGACCAGACACGGGCCGCCCAGGTAGATCCCGCCGTCCAGGTTGACCACCTGTCCGTCCGCGTACACGCGCGGCTCGACGATCGTCGTGGGGTCCTCGCCGGTCTGGTACGGGATCGGGGTGTGGCCGTGCACGATGCGCCGGCCGCCCAGCTCGCTCAACAGGTCGGCCGCCGCGTACGGGCCGACCTCGCCCATGAAGGCGCCGCGACGGGTCAGGTTACGGAACAGGTCCCACCACGAGAGCGGATCCGGCTCGCGCAGTATGTCCGCGACCGCGCCGTCCACCTCCTCGATGGTGTCGCCGTATTCGAGGTAGGCGTTGCTGTCCGAGTGGATCAGCAGGTGCCCGTCGACCACCGCGGCGACCGGCTGCGCGGCCAGCCAGCCGGCCTGTTCGTCGGTGAAGCGGTCCAGGTCGGACTGCATGCCGCCGTTGCGCAGCCAGATCTCGCGGAACGTGGTCGAGCCGCCCGCCACCGGCACCGGGTGGTCGCCGAAGCGGAACACCCCCAGCAGCAGGATCTCGTGGTTGCCCAGCAACATCCGGGTGCTGCCGCCGACCTCGGCGGACTCGCGGGCCAGCGCCATCGCCAGTTCGACCACGCCGATGCCGTCCGGGCCGCGGTCGGTGAAGTCGCCGAGGAACCACAGCCGGGCCCGGCCGCCGCACCAGTGCGCGTCCGCGTCGATCAGGTCCCGGGCGCGCAGGGCGGCCTTGAGCTCCTCCAGATGACCGTGGACGTCACCGACCACGTACAGCGGGGCGTCCAGCTCCGCTGCGGCGCCCATCGGGGCCGGTGTAGCCGAGACGTTGCTCACCAGAAGGGTCCTTTCTTCAGATCCGCACCACCGTACGGCGGCGATGCCGACACCCGTCGTGAACCAAGACGCACGCGGGCCGGGTTCGGCTGCGGCTCACCCGGTCCGATTCGGATGATTCCTGGACCGTATCTCTCGTGCGGGCACGGCGGAACGGACCACGCTCAATTGTGCGCGCAGCGGTGCCCGTCCCACCGGGCGGCCCCGACCCGAGCCGACCGGGCCGCGCGGGTGCCCGGCGGTCAGCGGCGAGTGGACGAGTCGCGCACCGAAAGCCGGGTGGGCACGGTGCGCTGGGCGGGCAGCAGCGGCCCGGCCCCGGCATCGTCGATCACGCTCACCAGCAGTTCCACCGCCCACGCGCCGGCCAGCGCCGGTTGCAGGCTCAGCGAGGTCACCGACGGATCGGCCCCCTCGCCGCAGCAGGCCAGG
The DNA here is from genome assembly GCF_055558835.1 of Embleya sp. NPDC025285. Taxonomy (NCBI): domain Bacteria; kingdom Bacillati; phylum Actinomycetota; class Actinomycetes; order Kitasatosporales; family Streptomycetaceae; genus Embleya; species Embleya sp. NPDC025285. The sequence goes on along the minus strand of NZ_JBVHLU010000031.1, from coordinate 67,608 downwards.
AGCAGGTCGTCGGGCACCCGCAGTTCGCGTGCCCGGGCGGCGGTGAGCAATTCGGCCGCGCACCCCTCGTGCAGCCCGAAGACCGCGTCCGGGGCCAGGTCGAGCAGCCGGGTCGCGGCGGCCCGACCGGCGCCGGGCGTACGCGCCTCGTACTCCTCGGTGATCGGCGACACACCCCGATCCGCGCACCACGCGCGGTAGCCCGCGACGCCCTTGGCCGCACCCGGGCCGTCCGAGGCGGCCAGCAGCCCGATCCGGGCGGCGCCCGCGTCGGCGAGGTGGTCGAGCACCGAACACACCGCGGCCACGTGGTCGTTGTCCACCCAGCCGTACACCGGGGTGGAGCCCGGATGACCGCCGCTGACCACGGGCACCCCCCGGCGCAGCAGCTCGTGCACGAGCGGATCGTCGTCCGCGGGATCGACCACGATCGTGCCGTCCAGCGCGACGTTGCCCCACACGTCGTGCGGCGAGGACGCGGGCAGCACGACCAGCGCGTAGCCCAGGTCCAGGGCGGTCGCGGTGGCCGAGCGGACCAGTTCGGCGAACCACGCGAACTCGGTGAGCGCGAACGGCTCGGTGGAGCGCATGGTCGTGGTCAGCCCGAGCAGCCCCGAGCGACCGGTGCGCAGCGTGCGCGCCGCGGCCGAGGGCCGGTAGCCCAGCCGATCCGCGACCTCGCGCACGTGCAGTCGGGTCGTGTCGGGCAGTCGGCCCTTGCCGTTGAGCGCGTCGGAGACGGTCGTGATCGACACCCCGGCGGCCGCCGCGACGTCCCGGATGCCCACCCGGATCCGCCGCCCCACACGCGGTACATCTGGCGCTGTCATCGTCCCGACACTAGGCCGAATGCGCCGCCCTGGCCGGGTTCATGTCATTGCTTTACGAAGAAACGTATCGCCCCATACCTACCGCTGAACCTTCGGCGACCGACTCGTGCGGCCCGACAATGCCCTCCCCGGCCGGCGGACCATAGAGTTGACACGACCGGGACGTGCGCCCAGGCACCCCGACCAGTATGCGAGGAGGACGGGCGTGACCCAGCACAACGCCCCAGGTAAGGACGACGGCGCCGCTGTGAGGTTCCGGGCGGCCCTGGCGGGGGTGCCCGTCTACAAGGCGGGCAGGGCGCCGGTGGTGGAGGAGGGCCTGCCGTCGTACAAGCTCGCCTCCAACGAGAACCCGTACCCGCCGCTGCCCAGCGTGCACAAGGTGGTGGCCGACGCCGTCGGCGAGATAAATCGCTACCCGGACCCGAGCAACGCGGAGTTGGCCGAGGCGCTGGCCGAGCGATTCGGGGTGCCCGCGTCGCACATCGTGGCCGGTACCGGATCGGTGACGGTGGCGCAGCAGTTGGTGAACGCGACGGCCGGCGAGGGCGACGAGGTCGTCTTCGCGTGGCGTTCCTTCGAGGCGTACCCGCTGCTGGTGCTGCTGGCGGGCGCGACGCCGGTGCCGGTGCCGCTGCTCGCCGACGAGAGCCACGACCTGGACGCGATGGCCGCCGCCGTCACCGAGCGGACCCGGCTGATCTTCGTGTGCAACCCGAACAACCCGACCGGCGTGGTGATCCACCGCGCCGAGCTCGAGCGCTTCCTGGACCGGGTGCCGCGTGACGTGCTGGTCGTGCTCGACGAGGCGTACCGCGAGTTCATCCGGGACGAGCAGGTCCCGGACGGGGTGGACGTCTACCGGGACCGGCCCAACGTGGTGGTGCTGCGCACGTTCTCGAAGGCGTACGGTCTGGCCGGCCTGCGGGTGGGCTTCGCCATCGCGCACGAGCCGGTGGCGGCCGAGCTGCGCAAGACCGGGATGCCGTTCTCGGTGAACCGGCTGGCCCAGGTGGCAGCGATCGCCTCGATCGGCGCCGAGGGCGAACTCCTGGAGCGGGTCGACGCGTTGGTCGCCGAGCGGGAGCGGGTGCTGGAGACGCTGATCGGCCAGGGTTGGACCGTCTTCGACTCCCAGGCCAACTTCGTCTGGCTGCGACTGGGCGAGCGCACCGACGAGTTCGCCGCGCTGTGCGAGGCGGCCGGGGTGACCGTGCGTCCGTTCTCGGGCGAGGGTTGCCGGATCACCATCGGCGAGACCGAGGCGAACACGATCTTCCTGGAGCAGGCCGCGCGGTTCATGTCCGCCTAGCGCGCTGCCGGCGCGGTCGGCGAGCCGTCGTCGTTTGGGTCCGTTCGGACCACTTCGAGCCCTCTCGGGTACCCCCCTCAAGGGGTCCCCGAGGGGGCTCGCTAGTGTTTGTGAACGGATGCACAAGCTCGACTTTGTGAACCCATTCACAAAGTTTTGCCGTGGTGGGTCCGCGCTTCACGCCCGGTTCGTCCGGGTTTGTTCGACCAAGTGTCGGGCGGGATGCGCGGAGGCGCCGTGTGCATCGTGAACCAAACGTGCGCTCGCGTGCGAGACACGACCGGCGATCAGGAGGAATGAGGGGCCCATGGACCTCGCCGTCGAAACACTCGACGTAGCCCGGTGGCAGTTCGGCGTCACGACCGTCTACCACTTCCTCTTCGTCCCGCTCACGATGGGTCTGTCCATCCTTGTCGCGTGTCTGCAGACCGCGTGGGTGCGCACCGGGAAGGAGCACTACCTCCGGGCCACCAAGTTCTGGGGCAAGCTCTTCCTGATCAACTTCGCGCTCGGCCTGGTCACCGGCATCGTGCAGGAGTTCCAGTTCGGGATGAACTGGTCCGACTACTCGCGCTTCGTCGGCGACATCTTCGGCGCCCCGCTCGCGATCGAGGCCCTGGTCGCGTTCTTCCTCGAGTCGACCTTCCTGGGGTTGTGGATCTTCGGCTGGGAACGACTGCCGAGGAAGATCCACCTGGCCACCATCTGGGCCGCCGCGATCGGCACGATCCTGTCGGCCTACTTCATCCTGGCCGCGAACTCGTGGATGCAGCACCCGGTCGGCTACCGGATCAACCCGGAGACCGGCCGCGCCGAGCTGACCGACTTCGTTGCGGTGCTCACCAACAACACCGCGATCGCCGCGTTCCTGCACATCCTCCCGGCCGCGTTCCTGGTCGCCGGCGGCTTCCTGATCGGGATCAGTTGCTGGCACCTGCGCAAGCGCAACGAGGTCGCGGTGTTCCGCCCGTCGCTGCGGCTGGGCCTGTGGGTCTCGGTACTGGCGGGCATCGGCCTCGCGCTCACCGGTGACATGCAGGGCAAGCTGATGTACGAGCAGCAGCCGATGAAGATGGCCTCGGCCGAGGCGCTGTGGGAGACCTCGAAGCCGGCGCCGTTCTCGATCTTCTCCTACGGCGACGTCAACAGGGGCCACAACAAGGTCGCCATCGAGGTCCCCGGCGCGCTGTCCTTCCTGGCCAAGAACGATCTCGACGCCGAGCTGCCCGGGATCAACGACCTCCAGGAGCAGTCGGTGGTCAAGTTCGGCCCCGGCGACTACCGCCCCAACATCTTCGTCACCTACTGGTCGTTCCGGCTGATGATCGGCGTCGGCATGGTCACCGCCGGCATCGGGCTGGTCGGCCTGTGGTTGACCCGGCGGAAGCGCGAGCTGCCGACCAACCCGTGGGTGTACCGGATCGGCCTGTGGACCATCGCGTTCCCGTTCGCGGCCAACTCGTTCGGCTGGATCTTCACCGAGATGGGCCGCCAGCCGTGGCTGGTGTTCGGCGTGCTCAAGACCGAGGCCGGGGTGTCGCCGAGCGTGTCCACCGGTGAGGTGCTGACCTCGCTGATCGTGTTCACGCTGCTGTACGGGGCACTCGCGGTGGTCGAACTGGGCCTGATCCGGCGCTACGTCAAGGCCGGTCCCGAGCCGATCAAGCCGCCCGTGAGCAAGGACTCCGACGATCCGTCGGGCGACGGCGAGGGCGCCGAACGTCCGCTCGCCTTCGCGTACTAAGGGGAGAGTGTCATGGGACTCAACGAATTCTGGTTCCTGCTGATCGCCGTCCTGTGGATCGGCTACTTCTTCCTCGAGGGCTTCGACTTCGGCGTCGGCATCCTGACCAAGGTGCTGGCTCGCAACGAGACCGAGCGCCGGGTGCTGATCAACACCATCGGCCCGGTGTGGGACGGCAACGAGGTCTGGCTGATCACCGCGGGCGGGGCCACCTTCGCGGCCTTCCCCGAGTGGTACGCCACCTTGTTCAGCGGCTTCTACCTGCCGCTGCTGCTGATCCTGGTCGCGCTGATCCTGCGCGGGGTCGCGTTCGAGTACCGGGCCAAGCGCGACGAGGACCGCTGGAAGCGCGGCTGGGAACAGGCGATCTTCTGGGGCTCGCTGGTGCCCGCGTTCCTGTGGGGCGTGGCCTTCGCGAACATCACCCGCGGGGTGAAGATCGACGCGGAGAAGGAGTACGTCGGCAACCTGCTCGACCTGCTCAACCCGTACGCGCTGCTGGGCGGCGTGGTCACCACGGTGCTGTTCACCTTCCACGGCGCGGTGTTCGTCGCGCTCAAGACCGACGGCGACATCCGGGCCCGGGCCAACGCGCTGGCCGGCAAGGTCGGCTTGGCCACCGCCGTGCTCGCGGCGGCGTTCCTGATCTGGACCCAGGCCCAGCACGGCAACGGCCGCACCCTGGCCGCGCTGATCGTCGCGGTGCTCGCCCTGGTCGCCGCGCTGGCGATGAACCGGATCGGCCGTGAGGGCTGGGCCTTCGCGCTGTCGGGCGTGACAGTGATCGCCGCGGTGGCGATGCTGTTCCTGTCGCTGTTCCCGAACGTGATGCCCTCCAGCCTGGACTCGGCGTGGAACCTGACCATCCACAACGCGTCCTCGACGCCGTACACGCTCAAGATCATGACCTGGGTCGCCGCCTTCATGACCCCGATCGTGCTGTGCTACCAGGCCTGGACGTACTGGGTGTTCCGCAAGCGGATCAGCACGAAGAGCATCCCGACCAAGCCGGCCTTCGGTGCCGCGGCGGCCGACCTGGTCGGCAAATAGCCGACCACGGCACCGTGTAGGACCGCGCCGAAGACGCACCGACGAAAGAGCGGCTCGTGAAGCCTGTAGATCCGCGCCTGCTGACCCACGCCCGTGCCACCCGGGGCTTTCTGGCCCTGACCGTGGTGCTGGGCACGGCGGGCGCGGGTCTCGTGCTCGTCCAGGCGGGCCTGCTCGCCCGAGTGATCGTGGCGGCCTTCGAGGAAGGGGCCGCGGTCGCCGACCTGTGGCCGGAGCTGGGCCTGCTCGCCGCGGTGGTCGCGGCCCGCTCGGCGATCTCCTGGCTCACCGAGGTGATCGCGCACCGCACCTCGGCGGCGGTGAAGTCGCAACTGCGTTCGCGACTGCTCGCGCACGTGGTCCGGCTCGGCCCGGCCTGGCTGGACAACGAGCGCTCGGGCGAGTTGACCACGCTGGCCACCCGGGGGGTGGACGCGCTCGACGGCTACTTCGCGCGCTACCTGCCGCAGCTCGTGCTGTCCGTCACCGTGCCGGTGGCGGTGCTCGCGCGGGTGGTGTTCGGCGACTGGATCTCGGCGGTGACGATCGTGATCACCCTGCCGCTGATCCCGCTGTTCATGGCGCTGATCGGGATGGCCACCCAGAAGTACATGGACCGGCAGTGGAGCGTGCTGAACCGGCTCGCCGGACACTTCCTGGACGTGGTCGCCGGGCTGCCCACGCTCAAGGTGTTCGGCCGGGCCAAGGCCCAGGCCGCGTCGATCCGCACGATCACCGACGACTACCGTCGGGCCACCCTGAAGACGCTGCGGATCGCGTTCCTGTCCTCGTTCGCACTCGAACTGCTCGCCACCATCTCGGTCGCGCTGGTCGCGGTCGGTGTCGGCCTGCGCCTGGTCGACGGCGATCTGAGCCTGGAGACCGCGCTCGTGGTGCTGATCCTGGCGCCCGAGGCATACCTGCCGCTGCGTCAGGTCGGCGCCGAGTACCACGCCAGCGTCGAGGGAGTGAGCGCCGCCGAGCGGGTGTTCGCGGTCCTGGAGACCACACCGGACGCACCCGCCGGGACCGCGCCGGTGCCCGACCCGCACTCGGCCGAGCTGGTACTGACCGGCCTGAGCGTGCGCCGGCCAGGCCGCCCGGACGCGGCGCCGGCCGACTTGGACCTGACCGTGCGACCGGGCGAGACGATCGCGCTGACCGGGCCGAGCGGGTGCGGCAAGTCCACCGTGCTCGCGGTGCTGCTCGGTTTCGTCCGGCCGACGGCGGGCCGGATCACCGTGGGCGGCGTGGACCTGGCCGAGCTGGACCCGGACGCGTGGCGGGCCCGGATCGCGTGGGTCCCGCAGCGGCCCTACCTGTTCGCGGGCACGATCGGGGCCAACGTCCGCCTGGCCCGACCGGACGCGGGCGACGCCGAGGTACACGACGCGCTGGTCGCGGCCGGGGCGGCCGAATTCGTGGCGGCCTCGGGCGGCCTGGACGCGCCGCTCGGCGAGGACGGCGCGGGCCTGTCCGCCGGGCAGCGGCAGCGCCTCGCGCTGGCCCGGGCGTTCCTGGCCGACCGGCCGATCCTGCTCCTGGACGAGCCGACCTCGAACCTGGACGGGGCCGGCGAGGCGGACATCGTCGACGCGGTCCGGCGGTTGGCGGTCGGGCGTACGGTCGTGCTGGTCGCGCATCGGCCGGCGCTGCTGCCGTTGGCCGACCGGGTGGTGGCCGTGGGCGCGGGGGCTTGTGCGGGGGCTTCGGAGGGCGCGCATGCGGCGGTCGCGGCCCGGGCGCGGGTCGAGGCCGCGCGGGCGTCGGAGGCGTCCGGGGAGGTGCCGGCGGTCGGGCAGCCCGTCGAGCCATCCCCGAAGGAGCCCTTCCGGACGCCCTTCGAGCAGCCTTCGGCGGACCGGTCGGTCGGCGCCGGGATCGGTCCCGGTCGCCGACTGCTCGCGCTCGCCCGACCGTTGCGCGGACGGCTCGCGCTCGCGGTGTTGTGCGGGGTGCTCGCGCTGGGCAGTTCGGTCGGGCTGATGGCCACCTCGGCGTGGTTGATCTCGCGTGCCTCGGAGCATCCGCCGGTACTGACCCTGATGGTCGCGGTCACCGGCGTGCGCGCGTTCGGCGTCTCGCGCGCGGTGTTCCGCTACGCCGAGCGGCTGATCGGCCACGACGCGGCGTTTCGGGTCCTGGCCCGGCTGCGGGTGCGGGTCTACGAGCGGCTCGAGCGGCTGGCGCCGGCGGGGTTGCCCGCGTTCCGGCGCGGCGACCTGCTCTCGCGACTGGTCGCCGACGTGGACGCGGTACAGGACTTCTTCCTGCGCGCGCTGTTGCCCGCGTGTGTGGCGGCCGTGGTCGGCGCGGGCGCGGTGCTCACCGTCGCGCTGGTGCTGCCCGAGGCCGGCGGCGTCCTGCTGCTCGGCCTGCTCGCCGCCGGGATCCTGGTGCCGTGGCTGGCCGGCCGGGTCGCCCGGCGGGCCGAACGCCGGGTCGCCGCGGTCCGCGGCGAACTCGCCGGCGCCGTGGTCGACCTGCTGCGCGGCACCCCCGAACTGATCGCGGCGGGCCGCGCGCCCGCCCGGCTGGCCGAGGTGGACGCGGTGGACGCGCGGTTGCGTGCGACCGAGGCGGGACAGGCCCGGGGCGCGGGCGTCGGGGCCGGGCTGGCCGCGCTGGTGTCCGGCGCGACGGTGTGGGCATCCGCGCTGGTGGGCGTCGCGGCGGTGCACGCCGACCGGTTGAGCGGCGTGCTGCTCGCGCTGGTGGTGCTCACCCCGCTCGCCGCGTTCGAGGCCACCGTCGTGCTGCCCGCCGCCGGCCGACACCTGCAGAGCTCGCGCCGGGCCGCGGCGCGGGTGTTCGAGGTGACCGACGCGCCGGAACCGGTGGGCGAGCCGGCCGCTCCGCTGGGGCTGCCCGCCGCGCCGCGCCCGCTGGTGGTGCGCGACCTGCACGCCCGCTGGACGCCGGACGGCCCGCCCGCGCTGGCCGGCGTCGACCTCGAACTCACCCCGGGCAAGCGGCTCGCGGTGGTCGGGGCGAGCGGCTCGGGCAAGACCACGCTGGCCAACGTGCTGCTGCGCTTCCTGGACCCGGCCGCAGGCTCGGTGACCCTGGCCGGCGTGCCGATCACCGATCTGGCCGGGGACGACGTGCGGCGGGTGGTCGGGCTGTGCGCGCAGGACGCGCACGTCTTCGACAGCTCGCTGCGGGAGAACCTGCGACTGGCCCGCCCGGACTGCGACGAGGACGCGATCCGCGCGGCGCTGGCCCGCGCCCGGCTGCTGGACTGGGTCGACACGCTGCCCGAGGGGCTGGACACGATGGTCGGCGAGCACGGCGCGCGACTGTCCGGCGGTCAGCGGCAACGACTCGCGCTGGCCCGCGCGTTGCTCGCCGACTTCGAGATCCTGCTGCTGGACGAGCCGGCCGAACACCTCGACCTGCCCACGGCCGACGCGCTGACCGCCGACCTGCTGGACGCGACCCGTGGCCGCACCACACTGCTGGTGACCCACCGACTCACCGGCCTGGACGCGGTGGACGAGATCCTCGTGCTGGCCGAGGGCCGAGTGCTGCAACGCGGCACGTGGGCGCAGGTGAGCACCGCCCCCGGCCCGTTCCGGGAACTGCTGGAGCGCGAGCACGCGGTGGGCGTGGTCACGGCGACGACCTCGGGCTGAGCGCGACCGGCAGGGACCGGCCCCGACCGGCCGGCGGGGTGCAACTGCCCCTGGGGAGCTCCCTCTTGGCGCGCACTCCGGGGGCGAGGACACTCCGGAACAGGCCAAAGGGGGAATGCTCCGTGCTCTATACCGTGCTCGCCGTGCTCGGTCTGCTCGTGATCCTGATCGTGGTCTTCAAACTCATGTGGCGCGTCGCCGAACCCAACGAGGCGCTCGTCATCTCCGGCTCCCGGCACCACACCGAGGGCCTGGGCGAGGGCATGGGATTTCGCATCGTCACCGGACGCGGCACGCTCGTGCTGCCGTTCGTGCAGGCCGTGCGCAAGCTCTCGCTGGATCTGAACGAGGCGGAGCTCTCGGTCGAATGCGTCACCACCCAGGGCATCCCGCTGCGCGTGCAGAGCGTGGTCATCTTCAAGATCGGCGACGACTACGTTTCGATCGCCAACGCGGCCCGTCGCTTCCTGGACCAGCAGAAGCAGATGGAGTCCCGGGTCCGTAAGGTGCTGGCCGGCCATCTGCGCTCGATCGTCGGCGGGTTGACCGTCGAGGACATGATCCGCGACCGGGAGAAGCTCACCGCGCACGTGCGCGCGGCCTCCGGATCGGACATGGAAAAGCTCGGGCTGATCGTGGACAGCCTGCAGATCCAGGAGATCGACGACCCGACCGGCTACATCAAGAACATGGCCGCGCCGCACACGGCCGCGGTGATCCGGGACGCGCGGATCGCCGAGGCGCTGGCCACCCGCAAGGCCACCGAGGCCGAGCAGGACGCCAAGGCGCGGATGGCCCAGGCCACCCGGGACAGCGAGATCCAGCAGGCCGGATACCAGGCCGAGCGGGACGAGGCCACCGCGCGCTCGCGCCAGGCGGGCCCGCTCGCGGACGCCGCCGCGAAGCAGGAGGTGGTGGTCCAGGAGACCCGGGTCGCCGAGTTGGAGGCCATGCGGCGCGAGCAGCAACTTCAGGCGGACGTACGCAAGCCGGCCGACGCGAAGGCGTACGAGACCCGGACCAGGGCCCAGGCCGAGCGCGACGCGCGGATCTCGGCGGCCGAGGCGAGCGCCAGGGAGACCGAGTTGGCGGCGATCGCCGACGCGGAGGCGACGAAGGTGCGCGGTCTGGCCGCGGCCGAGGCGACTTTGGCGACCGGCAAGGCGCAGGCCGAGGCGGCCAAGGCCAAGGGCCTCGCCGAGGCGGCCGCGATCGCGGCCCGCGCGGCGGCGCTGGCCGAGAACCAGGAGGCCGTCGTCGCCCAACAACTCGCGGAGAACTGGCCGGAGATCGTCCGGGCCGGTGCCGAGGCCTTCGGCAACGTGGACCACATGGTCCTGCTCAACGGCGGCGACGGCATGGGCGACCTGTTCGCCAAGGCCCTGACCATGGGCGGCACCGGTCTGGGCATCGCCCGCCAACTCCTGGCCGCCACCAACCCCGCCCCCGCCAAGCCGGCCCCCACCATCGACGTCAGGGAATCCGTTCGCATCGAGGTGGAGGCGGACCCGGACCCGACCCCCGACCACCCGGACCTCGCCCTCACCAAGACCCCGGACAACTGATCCACCCCATCACCGTCGGAGCCGGGCCCCCTCACGGGTCCGGCTCCGACGTTTCCCGACCGCGTCGAACGGGCTATCGGCCCTGTTCCGCCTTCTGGCGGGCCACGTATGCCGCTGCCTGGGCGCGGCGTTCCATGCCGAGCTTGGCGAGGAGGCTGGAGACGTAGTTCTTGACCGTCTTCTCGGCCAGGTGCATCTCGGTGCCGATCTGGCGGTTGGTCATGCCCTCGCCGATCAGGTCCAGGATGCGGCGCTCCTGGTCGCTCAGGGCCGCCAGGCGCTCGTCGCCTCGGGTGCCGCCGCGCAGGCGTTCCAGGACGCGGGCGGTGGCCGCCGGGTCGAGCAGCGACTTGCCGGCGGCCACGTCGCGGACCGCGCCGACCAGGTCGGAGCCGCGGATGTCCTTCAGCACGTAGCCGGAGGCGCCCGCCATGATCGCGTCGAACAGCGCCTCGTCGTCGGCGAACGAGGTGAGCATCAGGCAGCGCACCTCCGGCAGTTGCGAGCGGATCTCGCGACACACCTCGACCCCGCTCCCGTCCGGGAGACGCACGTCGAGCACCGCCACCTGCGGTCGGGTCGCCGGGATGCGCACCAGCGCCTCGGCGGCCGTGCCGGCCTCGCCGATCACGTCGATGTCGTCCTCGAGTGACAACAACTCGTGTACACCCCGACGCACCACTTCGTGATCATCGAGGAGGAATACCCGGATACTGCCTTGGTCGCTCACTTGTACAGGTTCGCACGCATATCGTCCGGGGTCTCGGTGGCACCGCCGGAAGGGTTGGGAACGGGTCGCCTCCGCGGCCATTTGTCGGGGAGCGACAAACAGTGCCGCCACGTTCGGGTCGGTCGCCACTACGTGCCGGGCGGACTGGTGGGTAACGTTGCGGTGTGCGGTTTCCGAACCGCATGCCTGTGCGCAGGTGCCTCCCGGATTCACCCGGGAATTCCTAGGAAATCCTAGGAAGTACAGCCACCAATCGCCGTGTCTGCACATCAAGGTAGCCGCGCACACCCCGCGCGGAACCGGGCCCGGCGATCCGGACCCGGTCCACGGCGACCCCGCGGACCGGACAGACGGAGGAGAGAACGTGGCAGTGGACAGTACGGACGGGACATTGTTTCCGCCCGAATCCGGAGCCGGTCCAGAACTGATCCAGTTGCTCACCCCCGAGGGTGAGCGGGTCGAGCACCCCGATTACTCGATCGACCTGTCCGATGACGAATACCTGGGTCTGTACCGTGACCTGGTTCTCGTGCGTCGCTTCGACGCCGAGGCCACCGCGCTGCAACGCCAGGGCGAACTGGGCCTGTGGGCCTCCCTGCTCGGCCAGGAGGCCGCGCAGATCGGGTCGGGCCGTGCGCTGAGCCCGGACGACTATGTGTTTCCCACCTACCGTGAGCACGGCGTCGCGTGGTGTCGCGGCGTGGATCCGTTGAATCTGCTCGGGATGTTCCGCGGCGTCAACAACGGTGGTTGGGATCCCCGTGAGAACAATTTCCATCTCTACACGATCGTCATCGGCGCGCAGACCCTGCACGGTGTCGGATACGCGATGGGCATGCAACGCGACGGAGGCGACGGCGCGGTCGTCACCTATTTCGGTGACGGCGCCTCCAGCCAGGGCGATGTCAACGAGGCATTCACGTTCGCCGCGGTGTTCAACGCGCCCGTGGTGTTCTTCTGCCAGAACAATCAGTGGGCCATCTCCGAACCCAACGAGCGGCAGATGAAGGTGCCGCTGTATCGGCGCGCCGCCGGATTCGGCTTTCCCGGAGTTCGGGTCGACGGAAACGACGTGCTCGCGTGTCTCGCGGTGACCAGGGCGGCATTGGCCCGGGCCCGGCGCGGCGAGGGCCCGATGCTGATCGAGGCGTTCACCTACCGAATGGGCGCGCACACCACTTCCGACGACCCCACCCGCTATCGGTTGAACGCCGAACTCGAGGAGTGGAAGCACAAGGATCCGATCGAACGGCTCAAGGCATACCTGCACAAGCAGGGAATCGCCGACGCCGCCTTCTTCGCCGCCCTGGAGGCCGAGAGCGAGGAACTGGGCAAGCGCGTACGCAACGGTGTGCGCACGATGCCGGATCCGGATCCGGTGTCGATGTTCGCGCACGTGTACGCCGATCCGCACACGCTCGTGGACCGGGAACGGGCCGAGTTCGAGGCTTATCACGCGTCCTTCGTCGACGCCGGGGAGGACGGGCACTGATGGCTCCCGCACAGTCGACGGGCACGACCCGTCAGATGTCGATGGTGCAGGCGCTCAACACGGGACTGCGCAGGTCCCTGGAGAGCGACCCCAAGGTTTTGATCATGGGCGAGGACATCGGCAAGCTCGGTGGTGTCTTCCGGGTCACCGACGGTTTGCAGAAGGACTTCGGCGAGGACCGGGTGGTGGACACCCCGCTCGCCGAGTCCGGCATCGTCGGCACCGCGATCGGCCTGGCCCTGGCCGGCTACCGGCCGGTCGTGGAGATCCAGTTCGACGGCTTCGTCTACCCCGCGTACGACCAGATCGTCACCCAACTGGCCAAGATGCACGCGCGTTCGCTCGGCTACGTCCGGCTGCCGATCGTGATCCGCATCCCCTTCGGCGGCGGGATCGGCGCGGTCGAGCACCACAGCGAGTCGCCCGAGGCGTACTTCGCGCACACCGCGGGCCTGCGGGTGGTGTCCTGCTCGAACCCGGTGGACGCCTACTGGATGATCCAGCAGTCGATCGCCTCCGACGACCCGGTGATCTTCCTGGAGCCCAAGCGGCGCTACTGGACCAAGGCCGAGGTGGACACCGCGGCGACGCCGGACCCGCTGTACGGCTCCCGCCTGGTCCGCCCGGGTGACGCGTGCACCGTGGTGGCCTACGGGCCGATGGTGGCGACCTGCCTGGAGGCCGCCGCGGCCGCCGCCGAGGAGGGGCGCGAGCTGGAGGTGATCGACCTGCGCTCGTTGTCCCCGCTGGACTTCGACGCGGTCGCGGAGTCGGTCAAGCGCACCGGTCATCTCGTGGTCGTGCACGAGGCCCCGTCCTTCCTGGGCATCGGCGCGGAGGTCGCCGCGACCATCACCGAGCGCTGCTTCTACCACCTTCAGGCGCCGGTGCTTCGGGTCGGCGGCTATCACACGCCGTATCCGCCGTCCCGGGTCGAGGAGGAGTACCTCCCCGACCTGGACCGTGTGCTCGATGCCGTCGACCGCTCCCTGGCCTGGTGAGGAATCTCGTGTCCGAGGTGAAGAAGTTCCTGATGCCCGACGTCGGCGAGGGCCTCGAAGAGGCCGACATCGTCGTATGGCACGTCAAGGTCGGCGACGAGGTGAGCGATGGCCAGGTCATGGTCGAGGTGGAGACGGCGAAGGCCCTGGTCGAGCTGCCGTGTCCGTTCGACGGGGTGGTGACCGAACTCCTGGCCGCCGAGGGCGACACGGTCGCGGTCGGCGCGCCGATCATCGCCGTGGCGCCGAGCGGTACGCAGGTGCCCACCGGTGCCGGCGCGGCCGAAGTGAAGGCCGACACCCGGGAGGAGGCGCTCACGGCGGACCTCGTGCCCGAACCGGCCGAACCCACCGAGACCGCCGCCGGCGCCGAGCCCGAGAAGAAGGACACCCGTACGGCGGTGCTGGTCGGCTACGGCGTGCGCACCACGTCCGGCCGGCGCCGAGCCCGCAGGACGGACACCCCCGCGCCCGCGGTGCACGCGGCCAACGGTTCGGGCCACGCGGTGCCGCCGACGTCGGGCTCGCCCGGCAACGGCTCGATCGCGCTCGCCAAGCCGCCGGTCCGCAAACTGGCCCGGGACCTGGGCGTGGATCTCGCGTCGGTGCGGCCCTCGGGCCCCGGCGGAACCGTCACGCGCGAGGACGTGCACGCCGCCGCGCGTCCCGCGCCCACCACCGCGGCCCCGGCCGCCTTCGCGGCGACCGGACCGGGCGAGACCGTCGCGGGCGAGCGCCGCGTTCCGGTCAAGGGCGTGCGCAAGGCGACCGCGCAGGCGATGGTGGCCAGCGCGTTCTCCGCGCCGCACGTCACCGAGTGGGTGACGGTCGATGTGACCCGCACGGTCAGGCTGGTGCGCAAGCTGCGCGAGTTGCCCGACTTCGCGGACACCAAGGTGAGTCCGCTGCTCCTGGTCGCCCGGGCCCTGCTGGTGGCGATCGCCCGTCATCCGGAGATCAACGCCTCCTGGGACGAGCCGAACCAGGAGATCGTCATCCGCGATCGCATCAACCTGGGCATCGCCGCCGCGACGCCGCGCGGGTTGATCGTGCCGAACATCAAGGACGCGGGCGGCAAGAGCCTGGTCGCGCTGGCCGGCGCGCTCACCGAGTTGGTGGCCACCGCCCGGGACGGGCGCACCTCGCCGGCCGACATGGCCGGCGGCACGGTCACCATCACCAACGTGGGTGTGTTCGGGGTGGACGGCGGTACGCCGATCCTCAATCCGGGCGAGGCCGCGATCCTGGCGGTGGGCGCGATTCGTGAGCAGCCGTGGGTGCACAAGGGCAAGGTCAAGCCCCGGCAGGTGACCACGCTCTCGCTGTCCTTCGACCACCGGATGGTGGACGGCGAGTTGGGCTCGCGGGTGCTGGCCGACGTGGCCCAGATGCTGGAGCGGCCCAAGTTGCTGTTCGTGCGCGGCTGACCGTTCGTTCCGAGCGCGTACGGTTCGCGTGCGGTTCGTGTACGGCCCTGCGGCCGGGCCCTTTTCGGGGCCCGGCCGTACGTATGTCCGGGGGCGTCCCCTAATGTGTATGTACTGTGAAACCATCCGCGGATCCTGCTCCCTTCCGGCCCGGTGGAAGTCTTGCCTGGATCATGTGGGCGGTCGCGGCCTCGGTATACGTCGTCGCGGTCTTCCATCGCAGCAGCCTGGGCGTGGCCGGGATCGACGCACAGGAGCGGTTCGGGGTCTCCGCCTCGCAGTTGTCGCTGTTCCCGATGCTGCAACTGCTCGTCTACGCCGGCCTCCAGATACCCGTCGGCGCGCTCACCGACCGGTTCGGGGCCAAGCGGGTGCTCACCTGCGGCCTGGTGCTGATGACGGCGGGTCAGTTCACCTTCGCGTTCGCGCACGGGTTCACCGGCGCCGTGCTCGCCCGGGTGCTGGTCGGCATGGGCGACGCGATGACGTTCGTCAGCGTGTTGCGGGTGGTGGCGGTGTGGTTCCCGGCGAACCGCGTTGCCGTACTGACCCAGTTGACCGCGCTGCTCGGGATGGCCGGCAACCTCGCCGGTGCCACGCCGCTGGCCGGGGCGCTGCACGCGTTCGGCTGGAGTCGGACCTTCGCGGTCTCCGCCGGGGTGGGCGTGGCGGTGCTGGTCGTGGTCCTGTGCGTGCTGCGCGACAATCCCGGCGCGGCGCGTCGGGTGCGGCCGGTCGGCGGGCCCGGCATGTGGTCCCAGGTCCGCGCGGCGTGGGCCGAACCCGGCACCCGGCTCGGCCTGTGGGCGCACTGGGCGTGCGGCTGCCTGCCGCAGGTCTTCCTGATGTTGTGGGGCTTCCCGTTCCTGGTCGAGGGCCAGGGGCTGGCCAAGGGCACCGCGAGCGCGCTGCTCACCGTCGCGATCGTGATCAACATGTTCGCGTGCCTGGTGGTCGGCCCGCTGGTGACCCGCCGGCCGGGCAGCAGGCTGGTGTTGTGCGTGGGCCAACCGGTGCTGGCCGCGGTGTTGTGGGCGGCCGTGCTGATCCCGAGCGAGCCCTCGCCGCTGTGGCTGCTGGTCGTGCTCGCGCTGGTGATCGGCCCGGGTGGCGCGCTGTCCCTGGTCGGCATGGAGTTCGCCCGGGCGGGCAACCCGCCGCAGCGGCTGGGCACGGTCTCGGGCATCGTCAACGTCGGCGGGTTCGCCGCCGCGACCCTGTGCCTGTTCGCGATCGGTCTGGTCCTGGACCTGGTCGAGCCGAGCGCGGGCGCGCACGGCCTGAACGCCTATCGTGTCGCGATGGCCGTCCAGGCCGTGCCGGTGCTGCTGGGCGTGGTCCAGGTGTTGCGCTACGCCCGCAAGGTCGCCGGTCGCGGTCGCGCGACCGAACCCGTGTGCGTGGTGGCCGGGCGGGTGCCGGAACGCGAGAGTGTCCCCGACGCCGGCTGACCCCCGCCCGATCCGCTCACGGTGTGACGGCCATGTTGTCCAGGATCCGCCGCGCGAGATCGGGGTCGCCCTCGATCTTGGCGTCGGCCCGGGCGGCCGCGACGCGACCGCACATCAGCCGTACGAACGTCTCCCAGTCGGTGGAGATCGTCACCAGCGGTCCCAGCGGGACCCGCCCGTCCAACCGGCCCCGGCCGTTCTCGTCGACGGTGACCGTGCGCATGAACTCCACCGGCCCGGTCACGTCGAACACCACCGACGCACCGGCGGGCGCCTTGGCGTCCTTGGCCACCACCCGGGCCAGCCCGGTCAGCAGGAAGTCGCGGGTGATCAGCGCGGCGGGCGAGTCCAGGTTGCCGGGCATCCCGATCGCGCGCCGCACGTCCTGTTCGTGCACCCACACGTCGAACACCCGCTGGGTGAGCAGGAACCGGTACGGGACGCTGCGGCCCATGATGCCGCGCACCTCGTCCTCCGGGCCGCGGTCGGACTCGTCCAGCATCCGACGCCGACGCAGGATCACGTACTCCAACTCGCCGGTCATCTCCGGTGAGGTGTGGCAGCGCCGGACGTCCACGGGTATCTCGGTGTAGCGACTGAACTCGTCGTGCACGTGCCGCAGATCGCGCGGCAGCGTGTGGATCGGTCGTGGATCGCCGAGCAGTTCGAGCTCGATCCCGATCACGTGCGACACGATGTCGCGGACCGACCAGCCCGGACATTCGGTCGCGCTGCTCCACCGGCCCTCGGTCAGGGTGGAGACCAGATCTTTGAGGGAGCGAACCGAGTGCTCCCAGGCGTCGGCGTGCGTTTTCAGGTCGTTGCTCACGTACTACCTCTTGTCGCTGCGTCGTCGGTCGACGGGACGGGTGCGACCGTTGCTTTGACGTGGTCCCGGATCCTGGCAGGCACGTTACGCTGCCGAAGATCCTGCGGTCAGCCCGTTCGCGGGAAGCAAGCGGTGTAGGTGAGGGGAAAGTGCGCGTTTCGCTCGTACAACTCGACGTCGACCCGACGGTGCCCGCCCAGGACCGCCTGGCCGAGGTCTCCGCCCTGGTCCGAAGCCGGCGCGGCGACCACCTGGTGGTGCTGCCCGAGTTGTGGTTGCACACCGGCTGGGTCTACGACGACTGGGAGGCGGGCGCCGAAGGCGTGCGTGGACCCGTCGCCCAGACCATGGCCCGCGCGGCCCGCGACGCCGGCGTGTGGTTGCACGCCGGCAGCATCATCGAGCGCGGCGCGGATGAGAACCTGTACAACACGTCGTTGGTCTTCGACCCGGACGGCACGCTGCGCGGCACGTACCGCAAGATCCACCGCTTCGGCTTCACCGGCGGCGAGGCCGCGTTGATCTCGCGCGGCACCGAGACCGCGCAGGTGCGCATGCCGTGGGCCGAGGTGGGCCTGGCGACCTGCTACGACCTGCGCTTCCCGGAGCTGTTCCGGCGGATCCTGGACGCGGGCGCGGAGGTGCTGGTGCTGCCCGCCGCGTGGCCGGCGCGGCGGGTCGAGCACTGGCGGGTGTTGTCCCGCGCCCGCGCGATCGAGAACCAGATGTTCGTGCTCGCCTGCAACGCGACGGGCACCCAGGGCGGCGAGGCGATGGGCGGCCACAGCATGGTGATCGACCCGTGGGGCGAGATCGTCGCCGAGGCGGGCACCGAGGCGACCGTGCTCACCGCCGAGATCGACCCGGCGCTGGTGGCCAAGACCCGGGAGGACTTCCCGGTCCTGCGGAACCGGGTGCTGTGAGCGCGCCGCGCCGCGGCGGTCCTACAGGTGGATGTTCTTCACCTCCTTGCCCGCCGCGTCGTACGCCTTGAGGTCGTACGCGGGGTCGGACGTGCGCGCGGTCACCACGAGTACGTACACGCGTGTGGTGGGGTCGATCTGCACGGGCCGGATCACCACCGGCTCCCGGTGACCGCGCCAGGTGACCTCCAGGTGGTCCACGTCGGGGGACACCTCGCCCTGGACCGCCGCCGCGTACAGGTTCGCCTCACCCGCCACCCGTCCGAACCTGCCGCCGCCGCCGAAGCGGTTCCGGTCGGTTGCCTTGTCCTGTGCGGTGCGGCCGGGCCGGACATCACACATTGTCCCCGCCGCGTCGAACACGCCCCGCTCGACCTGCTCGAAGCAGGTCCGTTCCGGACCCTCCGTCCAGGCCCGGTACTTCCACGGCTTCCCGGCCACCACGCCGGCGCCCACGATGTCCGGGCCCGCGCCGGGCGGCCTGGTGCCGGCGTCGACCGAGACGATGTCGGTGGACCTGCCGTCCTCGTCCAGCACACCCCCGGCGATGACCGCACCGCCGCCGCCCACCACCAGCGCGGTCGCCACAGTCGCCCCCAGCGTGAACGCCCGCCGGCCGCGGCGCCTGCCCGCCCGCTCGATCGCCGCCTCCGCCGTGGGCGGGGTCAGCTTCGTCGCCCGAATCTCCGCCATGAACGCCTCCCTCAGTGCGGTGCCGTCGTCGGCCATGGCCGCACCTCCGTGTCCGAAGTAGAGGGGGTTTCCGTCTGACATGGGATCAGATCGGCCAGTTGGGGATCCTTGCGGAGCTGGGCGAGCCCCTTGAACGTCTGACTGCGCACCGTGCCCACCGCGCACCCGAGGATCTGCGCGACCTCGGACTCCGAGCGGTCCTCCCAGTAGCGCAGCACCACCGCCGCCCGTCGACCCGCCGGCAACCGGGCCAACGCGGCCATCAGCACGCTGCGTTCGGCCACCCGGCCGGTCGAATCGGGCCCGGCGCGGTCCGGCATGCGGTCGGTGAGAAAGTGCGTCACCCGACGTCGGCGGACCCGGGACAGATTGGTGTTCACCAGAATGCGGCGCACGTAGGCGTCCGGATTCTCCACCTCGGCCACCCGCGCCCAGGACGTGTACGTCTTGGTCAGCGTGGTCTGGGCCAGGTCCTCGGCCTCGTCGCGATCGCCGCACAGCAGGTACGCGGTGCGCACCAGGGCTGTTCGACGGTCCTCGACGAAGGTCCGGAACTCGTCTTCCCCGTGGGATCTCAACCGTGCCCCCTTCCACCCGAACAGACGTGTGGAAGGGGCTCGTTCTATGCCGCGTTCGGAGACCCGCCGGCGCGAACGGCCGGCCGTCCCCGGATCAGTCGTCGTCCTCGCTGCTCAACCGGTCCACGCACACCGCGATGGCGATGATCAGCGCATGGTCCCACCCGGGTGCGATGTCGACACCGTAGGTGTCCCGCACCCGCAGCCACTTGCGGGTGATCTGCGCGACCGGCCCGTTCGGCCCGGCGATCCCGTACTCGTGGTGGAACATGTCGCCGCGCACCGACAGTTCGACCCCGACCGCGAGGTCGACCTCGAATGCCTCGTGCAGCGGGGTGAACATCTTCTTGCGCACCGTGGCGACCGTCTCGCCGGTCGCGTCCTCGACCTTCATCGCGTGATGGATGCTCATGATCTTCTTCTTCACGGTCGCCAGGACCGTGCCGGCGGTGTCCTTGAGCTCCAGCCGGTCGTGCAGGGTCAGCGCCTTGCCGTCGACCAGGTAGACCTTCTCGCCGGATTCCGTCGTGACCCAGAAGTCGTCGCCGATCGCGAACATCTTCTCGCGCACGAGATAGCGCCCGGGAGCCACTCCCGGATAGAGCTGGGCTCCGTCGTACTCGTCCCCGAACACTGTGCCTCCACGATGACTACGCGTTGTCGGGCAGACTGCCCGAAATGCCGGCGTTCAGTCGCCTTGGGGAACGCCGGTGTGCGGCCGCGGATACACCCGGTTGGGTGGGGTGCGGCCCGTACACGCGCCGGCCGGCGGCCTGTGGCCGACCCGGATGGTTCACTTCGAACCATGAGCAGCACCGCACGCCGAGCCCGGGTCCGGGCCCCCGAGTTGTCCGGTTCCGGCGGCTGGATCAACACCGACGGCCCCGGCCCGACGCTGGCCGAGCTGCGCGGGCGGATCGTGGTGCTGGACTTCTGGACCTCGGCGTGCGTGAACTGCCACCACGTGCTGGCCGAGCTGCGGCCGCTCGAGGAGCGCCACCGCGACGTGCTGACCGTGATCGGCGTGCACTCGCCCAAGTTCGAACACGAGGCCGAGCACGGCACGGTGGTCTGCGCGGTGCAGCGACACGAACTGCGCCACCCGGTCCTGGACGACCCCGAACTGAGCACCTGGAAGCAGTACGCGGTGCACGCGTGGCCGACCCTGGTGGTGGTCGACCCGGAGGGCTACGTGGTCGCGCAACTGTCCGGCGAGGGCCACGCCGGCGAACTGGAGGTGATGATCGCCGACCTGGTGGTCGAACACGAAGGCAAGGGCACGCTGCGCCGGGCCGCCGAGGAGTTCGAGCGGTCCGAGAGCCCGCGTACCGACCTGCGCTTCCCGGGCCACCTGCTGCGGCTGCCCTCCGGGGCGCTGCTGGTCGCGGACACCGGGCACCACTCGCTGGCCGAACTCTCCGACGACGGCCGTACGGTGCTGCGCCGGATCGGCACCGGGCGCCGCGGACTGCTCGACGGCGGGCCCCGGCACGCGATGCTGGCCGAGCCGCACGGCATGGCCCTGCTGCCGCCCGAGGTGGCCGCGCACGTGCGGTACGACGTCGTGGTCGCGGACACCGCCAACCACGCGCTGCGCGGCGTCTCGCTGGCCACCGGTTCGATCCGTACCGTCGCGGGCACCGGGCGCCCGCGCCGACGCGGCACCGAGGACCACGGCGCGGCCCGCACGATCGACCTCTCCAGCCCGTGGGACGTCGCGTGGTTCGGCGGCCGGATCATCGTGGCGATGGCGGGTGTGCATCAACTCTGGGAGTTCGACCCGGTGGGCGAGGGGGTCGGGGTGCTGGCCGGCACCACCGACGAGGGCATGGAGGACGGACCGGTCGACACCGCCAGCTTCGCCCAGCCCTGTGGCCTGGCCGTCTCGCCCGACCAGCACACGTTGTGGCTGGTGGACGCGGAGAGTTCGGCGCTGCGTCGGCTGGTGGACGGCGGGATCGAGACCGTGGTCGGTCGAGGGTTGTTCGACTTCGGCCTGCGGGACGGCCCGGCCGAGCACGCGCTGTTCCAACACCCCCTGGGCGTGGACACGTTGCCGGACGGCTCGGTGGTGGTCGCGGACACCTACAACGGCGCGCTGCGCCGCTACGACCCCGCGGACGGGTTCGTGACGACCCTGGTCGAGGGCCTGGCCGAGCCGGCCGCGGTGGCGGTGGTCGCGGATCTGGACGAGGAGCTCTACCTGACCGTGGTGGAATCCTCCGCCCACCGGGTGCACAAGCTGCGCATGCCGCACACGTGACGTCGGCGGCCGGGCGCCCCGCCGACCCGCGTCGCCGTGCTCCCCGAGCGCGGCCGCCCCGAGCGGTCGCGCGAACGAGAACGAGGGTGCCCGGCAACGTCCTTCCCGTGAACGGCGACGACCGCGGCTCCGGAGCGGGAGGGGGAGGGCTCCGGAGCCGCGGTCTTCAGGGGGGTGGTGCCGAAATGGTCCTCAGCGTCGGTAGTAGCGGCGGGTCGGCCGTTCCTCGACGATCCGCTCGACCGGCGGCTCGACGTAGCCACCCGTGACGGGCGGTTGCACGTAGCCGGCCGGCGGCGGGTTCAGCGGCGTGTTGCGTCGCCGGGGTCCCCACACCATCAGGAACAGCGCGATGCCCACGACTCCGGTGATCATCAGTACGACGCCGACCACGTCGAGGTTGACCCCGGACACGCTCCAGTCGGTGGCGAAAGTCAGGATCGCGCCCACCGCGATCAACAGGATGCCCGCTCCGATGCCCATGAGTTCGTTCACTCCGATCCGCTGACGTGCGGCGGGTATGCGCTGCGCCCGATTTGCCTGTCGGCTCGCGCCTACCCGGAGTCCTCCGACCCATGCCCACCGATTCGCGGCGGCGTTCGGCCGCGGTGCGGCCCTCGCTCAGCCCTCCAGGAACGCGGCGGCTGCCGAGGCGAGCAGGAACGGGTCGTCGGCGCCGCACAGTTCGCGGGAGGAGTGCATGGACAGGCACGCGGTGCCGACGTCCACGGTCTCGATGCCCAGCCGGGTCGCGGTGATCGGGCCGATGGTCGAGCCGCAGGGGATCGAGTTGATCCCGACGAAGATCTGCGAGGGCACCCCGGCACGTTCGCAGGCCGCGGTCCACACGGCCCGGCCGCGCGCGTCGGTGGCGTAGCGCTGGTTGGTGTTCACCTTCAGGATCGGGCCGCCGCCCGGCACCGGGTGGTGGCCCGGCTCGTGCCGGGAGGCGTAGTTGGGGTGCACGGCGTGACCGACGTCGCTGGAGAGGTGGAACGAGTCGGCGAACGCGCGGGCGCGGTCGTCCGACGTCCCGCCGCGGGCGCTGACGATCCGGCTCAGCACCGTCTCCAGGAGCGGCCCGGCCGCGCCCGTGGTGGACTCGCTGCCGGTCTCCTCGTGATCGAACGCGCCGAGCACCGGGATGTGCGCGACGCCGTCGTGCGCGGCCGCGAGCAGCGCGGCCAGTCCCGCGTGCACCGACAGCAGGTTGTCCAGCCGGGGCGACGCGAGCAGTTCGCGATCGCGCCCGAGGTAGCTCGGCCGTTGCACGTCGTGGACCATCAGGTCCCACCCGGTGACGTCGCCGGCGGCGACCCCGGCCTCCTCGGCCACGAACCGGATCAGCGCGCCCTCGTCGACCGGGCCCAGCCCCCAGACCGGGGTCATGTGCTGCTGCTTGTCCAACTTCAGGCCCGCGTCGTTGACCGAGCGGTCGAGGTGGATCGCCAACTGCGGTACCCGCAGCAGCGGTCGGTCCACGAACACCAGGTGCTCGCTGCCGTCGCGCAGCACGATCCGGCCGGACAGACCGAGGTCGCGGTCGAGCCAGGAGTTGAGCAGCGGCCCGCCGTAGATCTCGACGGCGACCTGCCGCCAGCCGACCGCCCCGGTGTCGGGCTGCGGCTTGACCCGCAGGGTCGGCGAGTCGGTGTGCGCCCCCACGATCCGGAAGCCGCGCGTGCTCTCGGTGCCCTCCGGTACGTACCAGGCCACGATCGCGCCCCCGCGCAGCACGTACCGCCCGCCGGCCCCGCCGTCCCACGCGGCCGTCTCCACCAGCCGCCGAAAGCCCGCGGCCTCCAGTCGCGCGGCCACGTTCGCCGCCGCGTGGTACGGGGACGGACTGGCCGCGACGAACTCGATCAAGTCGTCGGTGTGACTCCGGTCGAAGCGAGGCGAGGGCATACATACTCCAAGGTCCGCGGCCGCCCGGCCGCGAAGATCGTCACGGTCTCTCCGCCCCGAGACTACGCCCCACCCGGAGCGCCGCCGCCGTGCGCTCCCGCTGCCGCGGCCGCACGAAACGGGCCGGCGGCGAGGGCGTCCACAGGACGCCCTCGCCGCCGGCCCGATCCGCGGAAGGACTAGAAAGCCGCTTCCGGGAGTTCCATGATCGCGTTGTCGATCTGCTCCACCATCAGGCGTTGCGGCGTCAGCAGCGGCAGGATCTCGCGGGCGAAGTGCTTCGCCGCGGCCACCTTGCCCTGGTAGAACGCCTCGTCCCGACCGGGCGTGCCGGCCAGCTTCGTCAGCGCCACCGAGGCCTGACGCAGCAGCAGCCAGGAGACCACCAGGTCACCGGCGGCGATCAGGAGCCGTGTGGTGTTCTGGCCGACCTTGTAGATCGAGTCGATCTCCTGCTCGGACGCCATCAGTTGGTTGATCATCGCGGCGACCATGCCCTGGACGTCCTCGGCGGCCGTCGCGAGCAGCCCGACCTCGGCGGCCAGTTCGCCCTCGGCGTGCGCGGCGATGAACTCCTGGATCTCGCCGGCCACCACGGTCAGCGCCTTGCCCTGGTCGCGGACGATCTTCCGGAAGAAGAAGTCCTGACCCTGGATCGCGGTGGTGCCCTCGTAGAGGGTGTCGATCTTGGCGTCCCGGATGTACTGCTCGATCGGGTATTCCTGAAGGAAGCCCGAGCCGCCGAAGGTCTGCAGCGACTGCGCGAGCTGCTCGTACGACTTCTCCGAGCCGTAGCCCTTGACGATCGGCAGCAGCAGGTCGTTGACCCGGTCCGCGGTCTCGTCGCTCTCACCGGCGAGCGCGGCGCCCTCGATCCGGTCCTGCCACGAGGAGGTGTACAGCACGAGCGCGCGCATACCCTCGACGTACGCCTTCTGGGTGAGCAGCGAGCGGCGCACGTCCGGGTGGTGGGTGATGGTCACGCGGGGCGCGGCCTTGTTCGTCATCTGTGCGAGGTCGGCGCCCTGGTAGCGCTCCTTCGCGTACTCGAGCGCGTTGAGGTAGCCGGTGGACAGCGTCGCGATGGCCTTCGTGCCGACCATCATCCGGGCGTACTCGATGATCTTGAACATCTGCGCGATGCCGCTGTGCACCTCGCCGACCAGCGTGCCCACCGCCGGGACGCCGTGCTCGCCGAAGGTGAGCTCGCAGGTCGTGGAGACCTTGAGGCCCATCTTGTGCTCGACGTTGGTGACGAAGGCGCCGTTGCGCTCGCCGGGTTCGCCGGTCTCCGGGTCGAAGTGGAACTTCGGCACCACGAACAGCGACAGGCCCTTGGTGCCGGGACCGGCACCCTCCGGGCGCGCGAGCACCAGGTGGATGATGTTCTCGGTCATGTCCTGGTCACCCGAGGTGATGAAGCGCTTGACGCCCTGGATGTGCCAGGTGCCGTCCTCCTGCCGGACCGCCTTGGTACGACCCGCGCCGACGTCCGAACCCGCGTCGGGCTCGGTCAGCACCATGGTGGAACCCCACTGGCGGTCGACCATGAAGCCTGCGACCTTGCGCTGCTCCTCGGTGCCGAGCGTGTGCAGCACCTGGGCGAAGTCGGGGCCCGCCGCGTACATCCACAGCGCCGGGTTGGCGCCGAGCACCAACTCGGCCACCGACCAGCGCAGCGAACGCGGGCAGTTGGTGCCGCCCATGCTCTCGGGGAGCGCGAGGCGCCACCACTCCGAGTCCATGTATGCCTTGTACGACTTCTTGAACGCCTCGGGCAGCGTGGCCGAGTGCGTCGCGGGGTCGAACACGGGTGGGTTGCGGTCGCCCTCCGCGAACGAATCGGCGAGGTCGTTCACGGCGAGGCGTTCGACCTCGGCCAGGATCGACCTGGCGGTATCGACGTCCATTTCCGCGAACGGACCCGTGCCATAGACCTGCTCGCGCCCGAAGACCTCGAACAGGTTGAACTCCAGGTCGCGGAGATTCGACTTGTAGTGACCCATGACAGGCTCCGCCCGTGGTTGCGTCTCGTGGACTGCGCTGATTGAACTGAACGACCGAACTGAACTTGGACCCAGTGTACTGGTCAGTAACATAATGATCGTACCCATGGGTAACTTTTTCAATGCCCGAGAGGTTCCCATCCGGTTACCACCAGGTACATGTGACCGTCTCGACGGAGGGCTCAAACCCGGGCCGGAGACCCGCTAGCCTCGTGGTGTGTACGGCTACGCAACGGAAGAATCCCAGGCCCGGGCGGAGGCGCCGGCGCTCACCGACGCCGTGCGCGCGTTCGCCACGGGCGTCATGAACGGCGAGGACTTCCAGTCCATCTTCATAGCGTCGAAGGTCTTCTGCCCGAGAGGTGATCGCCCAGGCTTCCTGGCCCTGCACAACACCCCCGAGCCGGTGATCCCGATGTTCAGCTCCCTCGCCGAACTCAAGAAGTACGCCGGTGAGGAGTCGCGTCACTTCACGGTCACCGGCGCCGAGGTGCTCGACCTGCTTCCCAACGGCTACGGCTTCGTGCTCGACCTCGACGGCGAACACCGGGTGATGTTCGACGCGAAGGCCATAGAACAGATGATCGCCTTCGCGATGCGCCGGATGTACGGCTGAGCCGTCCGTTCGACCGGGGCGGCGTGCACGGTCGAACGCGCCGACGATCGTGCCGCTCGGGGCACCGACGGTGACCGGGTGGTCGCGTCTCGTCGATGTCGGGCGGCCGAGGGTCGGCGCGCTCGGGACGGTGCTTCGATCAGGCCGGACGATGGCCGTGGTTGGCTCTGTTCTTGCGACGGGACTTGCGCTTGCGGGTCTTCCTCGACATCGCGCCCCCTTGTTCGTCGTGCCGCATGCTTACCCGCGCCCGGTCCGCGTTCATGCCCGAAGTTTCACGTGACCCGCGACCCGCGACCCGCGACGTTCGACGCCGGCCCTCCACGCCCTCGGCTCAGCGGCGCAGCGCGGCGGCGGGTTCGATCCGGGCGGCGTGCCACGCGGGGGGCAGGCCGGCCAGGAGCCCGATGGCGAGGCCGATCAGGGGTCCCGCGGCGAGCATGGCGGGGTCGACGACCGCGGGCCAGTGTTTCGCGGCGGCGGTGACGACGATGGTGATCGTGCCCAGGGCGGTGCCGACGAGGCCGCCCAGTGCCCCGAGGCCGGCGGATTCGAGGAGGAATCGGCCGGCGATGTCGCGGCTTCCGGTGCCGAGGGCGCGGCGCAGGCCGATCTCGCGGGTGCGTTCCAGGACGGCGACCAGCGTGGTCCCGGCGATGCCGACGGCGCCGATGAGCAGGCAGAGCCCGGCCAGGACGAGGAACGGCGCGGCGCGGTCGTCGGTGCCGTGGCCGCGCAGGGTGCGCGGATCGGGCGGCGGGATCGACCGGAACGCGTCGACGGCGTCGGGGCGCAGCGCGTACGGGGCTTCGCCGGCGACCTGGCGGGCGGCGCCGTTCCTCGTGGTGACCAGCATCCTGGCCCGGTCGGCGCCGCCGGGTGGGCCGTAGACGCGTTCGGCGGTGGTGCGGGGGATGAGCACGGATCGGAGCAGGTCGGCCCGGCGGTCGGCGCCGGCGAGGATGCCGACGACGGTGAAGGGGGTGTCGCCGACGAACACGGCCGGGGCGGTGTCCAGGGTGCCGACGCCGAGGCGCTCGGCGACGTCCGCGCCGAGGACGGCCACCTGTTCGGCGCGCCCGTCGTGGAAGGTGTCGTAGCCGCGGCCGCTTGCCCAGTGCGGCCCGGCGGCCCGGAGGAAGCCGGGAGAGGCGGCGAGGACGGGGATCCGCGGGGCGTTCGGGTCGCCGCCGACGGGAGCGGCGCGCACTTCGGTGCCCGGCGGGAGTTCGACCGTCCACTGCACACCGGCGTGTTCGACGCCGTTGAGGGCGCCGACGCGCCGGTCGGCGTCGGCGCTGAACATCAGCGGTTCGTTGGCGGGGTCGGCGCCGCCGGTGTCCTCGATGGTCACCTCGGTGGCGGCGCGCACGTCGAAGCGGTCGTCGAGCCGGCGGTCGGCACCGGCGGTCAGACCCACGACGGCGACGAGGGTGCCCACGCCCAGGACGGTGCCCAGGGCGGTGAGGATCGAGCGGGCCGGTCGATGGAACATGTCGGCGAGGGCCTGGGAGAACAACGCGCGCAGGCGTCGGCGGGACCGGGCGGTCCGCTGTACCGGTTCGCCGGTCGGTGCCCGCCGGGCCCCGCCCGTCACGGGTGCGCACCGGCGCGGACGGGTGCCGCGACCTTGCGGTTCGCGCCGACCACCACGCGGTCGCCCGGGGCCAACGCGCCCGCCATCGGCGCCACCTCCACGTATCCGTCGCCGGAGGTGCCCGCACGGATCTCCACCCGCCGCCGGGCACCGCTGGATTCGAGCACCGTCACCATGGTTCGACCGTCCGCGCCCGCGGACACCGCGGACACCGGCACGACCAGCACGGGTCCGTCCGACGAGGTCGCCTCGATGCTCAGCCGCACCTCTCGTCCCGCCAGTTCGGGATCCAACGCCGCCGTGGGTACGACGATCACCGGATAGCCCTCTCCGCCGGCGGCCGGCGTGGCGGCGACACCCTGCGCGGGGCCCTCGTCGCTCCCGGCGGTCGGGGTGTCCGCGATCGACCGGACCTCGCCGGTCGCCTCGATTCCGGACGACTCGACCAGGATCCGCACCCTCAGGCCGGGGCGTACCAGGTTCTTCTCGTGCGGCGCCAACGATCCCCGCACGATCGGATCGCCGACCGAGAGCGTCAGGGCCCTGTCCTCCACCTCGTCGCCGACGACCGCCCGCATCGTGTCGACCCGGGCGGGGAAGCGGCTCAGGAAGACCACCTCGGCAGCTGGCACCATCGCACCGGACCTGGCCCTGAGCTCGGCCAGCGCGGTCCTCGCCCTGGCCAGGTCCTCGTTCGCGTAACGCACCTGCCGAGCCGTGGCCGCCGACGAGGTGGCCGTCGACCCACTCGACGTCGACTCACCCGAAGTCGACTCACCCGCGGTCGACGCGGCACCCGTCGACGTCACGTCGCCCGCCTCGACCCCGTCCCCCGTCCCTGCCCCGTCCCTGGCCCGGGCCAACGCGCGTTCCGCGCCGGTGACCCGGTCCTCGGCGGCCGCGATCGCGTCGTCCTCGCCCGTCACCGGCACCTCGTACCCGGTCGCCCGGTAGAACGCCGCCACGGCCGTCCGCGTCCCGGCCCCGTAGGTTCCCGCCCGGTCCGTCCCGACCCCGTACCCGAGTCCCTTCAAGGCGGCCTGCAACTGCTCGACATCGCGGCCCTCGCCGCCCGGTCGCAGATCCCGGTACACCGGCAGTTCCCCGGGCAGCACGAAGATCGGCCGCCCGGACACCTCCAGCAGCACCTGCCCGGCCTCGACCACGTCCCCGGCCCGAACCCGAACACCGGTCACCACCGGTTTCGTCGTACCGCCGCCGTCCTTGCCCGCGCCCGTCGACACCCGGGGCGCCACCGTGACCGTGTGCTCCGCCGCGACCGTCCCGCGCAGCACCACGGTGTCCGTGAGCACCCGGCGGTCCACCGTCGCCGAGATCACCGATCGAGCCGGCGCCTTGGCCTCGGCGGCCCGCTCTTCGGGCGACCGGACGAAGCGCGCGGCCGTCCATCCGCCGACGATCGACACCAGCGTGATCACGATCAGCACGATCAGGACGCGCCGCCGGCGCGTCTCGGGCGTGCGCGCGGGGGCGGATTCCGGCTCGACCGGATCGAATCCGAGGTCACGGGACGTTCCGATGGCAATCCTCGCTTCGCGCAGAGCGACACCACCGCCCACTCGGCGGTTGCCGCCCAGACTGCCAAGCCGAAGCCGTGCCCCGCACGAGGACGCGCGGTCGGTGGTGCGGTCGTCCACCGCATGGCCGATACCCGGACCGCCACACGTGCGGGCTTCGTCGACCCACCCGGCGGGCCGTCGGCGCTTCGGCGGGCGGGTCGGCCGCGGAACCGCGAAGCGCCGACGATCGGGTGCCGTGCGCCCCCACGGGCGGCGCGCGGCGCGCGATCGTCGGCGCCGGTGGGTGGACGGGGAGGGGTCGGGTCAGCGGGCGCGCCGGCCGTGACGCAGCAGTTCGCCGCTGTGCACGCCGGTGGGTTCGTCGTTCTCGATGGTCACCCGGCCGTTGACCAGGATGTAGCGATAGCCCTTGGCATCGATCACCGTGCGGAGTTGGCCGGCGGGCAGATCGTGTACGAACATGGGGTCGCCGTAAGCGAGTTCGTCGTAGTCGTAGACGATGATGTCGGCCGCGGCGCCCTCGGTGAGCACGCCGCGGTCGGTGAAGCCCGCACAGCGGGCGGGCAGACCCGAGAGCCGCCAGTGCGCCTGTTCGAGCGAGGTCCAGGCGTGCTTGCGGACGTACTCGACCAGGTACTCCGTGCCGTACATGCCCGCGCTCAGCGTCTTCAGGTGCGCGCCGCCGTCGGACAGGCCGGGCAGCAGGTACTCGTAGTCGACGAGTTCCTTCAGGCCCTCCAGGGTCGCGTTGAACTGACCGGTGTGCACCTGTGTGGTCAGCCCGTCCGCGATGGTGACGTCGCACAGCACGTCCACCGGGTGTCGGTCCAGCTTCGCGCCGATCTCCTTGAACGACAGGCCCTCGTACTGCTTGTACTCGGCGGTGAAGGTGCGGTGCAGCTTCATGTCCGGGTACAGGTGGTAGAACAGCGGGTCGAACTCGCGCAGTTCCGCTCGCACGGCCGGGTCGTTCAGCATCGCGATCTTCTCCTCGACCGTCTCGGCCGCGAAGATGTCCGCCACCGGCGGGCGGGTGGACACGCCGCCGTACAGGAAGCTGAACGGCACCGGGACGTCGGTCGTCATCGCCTGGCCGTAGATCGGGATACCGCGTTCCTGGCAGCGTCGCAGCCATTCGATCTTGCGCTTGTACAGGCCGCCGCTGCGCGAGTTGGCGATCACCGCGTTCCAGATCAGCGGTCGGCCGCTGACCTCGACCAGGTTCTCGTACTCCTCCTCGGTGATCTGCGTTCCGGACACCTGCATGAAGCCGCGTCCCTGCCGGCCCAGCGCCTCGGCCAGCGCGAGGCGGGTCTGCGGCCACATGATGTCGGTGGGCATCGGCGTGCCGTCGAAGTCGCCCTGCATCAGTCGGCCGTTCGGGTTGCCCGGCTCGCCCAGACACTGCGCGGACCAACCGCATGCCCCGGCGTCCATCGCCTCCTCCAGCAGGCGGGCGAGTTCGGCGTGCTCGGCGTCGGTGGGTTCGGCGCCCGCCTTGGCCCGCTCCAGGCCGAGCACCCAGATCAGCAGCGGGTTCACCGGCACGTACGGCAGTACGTTGACCGCCTTGGGCGTGCGGTCGACGCTGTCCAGGTAGTCGGGGAAGGTGACCCAGTCCCACGGCATGCCCTCGCGCAGGGTCTCGGTGGGGATGTCCTCGACGGCGGTCATCGACAACATCGCGCGCTCGCGCATCTCCTCGCGCACCGGCGCGAAGCCGAAGCCGCAGTTCCCGGTGACCACCGAGGTCACGCCGTGCGGGCCGGACGTGGTCAGGTACGGGTCCCAGAAGACCTGGCCGTCGTAGTGGGTGTGCAGGTCGATGAAGCCGGGCGCGACGATCAGGCCGGTCGCGTCGATCACCCGATCCGCGTCCTCGGCCGGGATTCGCCCGATCCGGCTGATCACGCCGTCGTTGATCGCGATGTCGCCCCGGAAACGCGGGTTTCCCGAACCGTCGACGACGATGCCGCCCTTGATGACCACGTCGTAGTTCGTCATGGCGTCCCTTCCCTCGTCCTTCGGTAGAGCCCTTGATGCAGTTAATTAAAAAGTGTGTTTAATACGAGGGGTCGAAGGAGTCAAGGGATTCCGGGGCGTGGCCGCGGCGGCCGGGCGGAGCGGGTGCGGGGGGGGATCGGCGGGCGGTCGGGCGGGCCGCGGCAAGCGAGGGGTGGGCCGGCAGGCGGCCCGGGCGGGTGGGCGGGATGGCCGAACCCGCTCAGCCGCCGGCGAGCGCGCCCGCGACGATCGCGGTCAGGTGGTCGTCGAAGGCTTCCGGGCCGAGCAGGCCGGTGGCGACGATCCCGTCCGGCCGGGGCGGCTGGGTGTGCCGCGCGGCGCGGGCCGCGCACAACATGCCGACCATCTGGGTGACCAGGAAGGTCCGGGTCTGCAACGCGGTCACGGCCGATTCGGGGCGGGCCGCCGCGACCGCGTCCACCACGTCCTGGACGTCCTCGCCGCCGAGCAGCGGAGTGATCGGCGAGGTCGCGTCGCGCAACAGCTCCACCGAGATCTGGAGGTACGCCCGGTCGGCCGGCGACCCGTTGAGCAACTCGGTGATCGGCAGCACGATCGCGCGGGCGTACCCGGACATCTGCTCCGGTCGCTCGCGGGCGGCGGCCAGCAGTGCCTGGCGCCGCGCGTACACGACCGGGACGTGCTGTTCGACGATCGCGCGCAGCAGCCCCTCGCGACCGCCGAAGTGGTAGTGGATCGCGCCGGCGTTGCGTTGCCCCGCCGCGCGGGTGATGTCCTGCAACGGCACGTCCAGACCGTGCCGCGCGAACAGGATCTCGGCGGCCTCGACGATGCGGCGCCTGGTGGGGCCGGAGTCACGGGGCATGCGCGCAGCATATGGCCTGGGTGGGGCCCGGGTTCGGCCACGAATGGCGGCGTTGTCAAGTGCCTGTTTGGCCAGGTTTGTATACGTTTTAGACCTTATGGGACCTTCGCCCCTGTCCGTGTGCCTCGGCGCACGTGACGATGGACGGAGTCGGCGTCGGTCCGTCCCCCTGCGCGTCAACGAAAGGTCCCGACACATGCCTGCCATGGCCCTTCCCGCCAGCCGAGCAGTTCCGGTGGCAGTGGGTTTGTACGTGGCAGTGCTGGTGAGTCGGGTGTTCGCTCCGGACTACCTGGACATGCACGCGGTGCTGATCGCCGTGCCGGCCGTGGTGGCGATGGCGTATCGGCCCTGGATGACCGCGGTGGCCGGCCTGGTCGCGCTGATCACCCGTCTGCTGTTGCGGCCGGAGATGTACAGCGGCGACCACGGCGACTACAAGCACTCCACCGGCGTCTCGGCGGCGATCCTGATCGTGACCCTGTTCGGGTGCTGGGTGGGCAGGGAGCGGCGGCGGCAGGACGCCCGCCTGCATCGTGTGCAGTCGGTGGCCGAGGTGGCCCAGCGTGCCCTGCTGCGGCCGGTGCCCAGGACGATCGGCCGCTTCGGCTTCGCGGTCCGCTATCGGGCGGCGGCCGAGGAGGCGTCCATCGGCGGCGACCTGTACGAGGTGTTGGAAACGCCGTACGGGGTGCGGGTGCTGCTCGGCGACGTGCGCGGCAAGGGTCTGGAGGCGGTCGACATGGCGGCCCGGACGCTGGGCGCCTTCCGCGAGGCGGCCTACGAGGCGCCGACCCTGGCGGAGGTCGGCATCCGGGTGGATCGCAGCCTCAACCGGCAGCTCGGCGGCGAGGACTTCGTCACCGCGGTGATGGTCGAACTGTGCCCCGGCGAGGGCACCATGCAGGTCCTGGCGTGCGGCCATCCGTCGCCGTTGCTGGTCCGCGGCGGCACGGTCGGCGAGGTGATCGCCGAGGCGGGACTGCCGCTGGGCATGGGCCTGCTGCCGGCGACCACCACGCGCACGGTGGAGCACGTGCGCTTTCGGCCGGGTGACGTGTTGTTGCTGCACACGGACGGGGTGACCGAGGCGCGGGACACCTCCGGCACCTTCTACGCGCTGGGCCGGCACCTGACCACGCACGCGCACAACGACGCCGCGGCGATGCTGGACGCGGTCGAACAGAGCCTGCTGGCGCACGTGGGCGGCAAGCTGGAGGACGACGCGGCGATGCTCGCGGTGACCCTGACGGGGCCGCTGATGAAGGTGGTCAAACCGGCCCGGGCGCTGGAACCGATCCGGCACCCGGCCTGACCCAAGGCAGCGGGCACACGAATCGGGCACACCGCTCGCCCACGGCGGGCTCACGGTCGGCGGTCACGCGGTCGGCGTCGGGTCCGGTGTCGTGGAGATGCGGAGCGCCGCGACGAGTTCCTTGTACAACTCGTCCGTGGCCAGGAGCTGGTCGTGGGTGCCGGTGGCCCGGAGCCGGCCGCCGTCCATCAGCAGGATGCGGTCCGCGTCCACCACGGTGGACAGCCGGTGCGCGATGGTGACCACGGCGCCGTGCTCGGCCACCTCGCGCATGACGTCGTGGATGGCGGCCTCGGTACGGCCGTCGAGTTGTGCGGTGGCCTCGTCCAGCAGCAGCACCTCGGGGCGGCGGACGATGGCCCGGGCCACCGCGATGCGCTGGCGTTCGCCGCCGGAGAGACTGGTGCCGGCGACCGGCTCGTGCAAGCCGCCCGGAAGCCGCCGAACGGTCTCCTCCAGGTGCACCGCGCGCAGCGCCGTCCACGCCTCCTCATCGCTCGCGTCCGGGTGCCGGAAGAGCACGTTGTCCCGGACCGTCCCGGCCAACAGCGGCGTCTCCTGCTCGACATAGGCGATCCGGGACCGCACCGCGCCGATGCTCAGCCGCCGGTACGGCACGCCGGCCATGTCGATGCGTCCGCCGTCCGGCTCGTAGAACCGCAGCAGGAGCGAGAAGATCGTGGTCTTGCCCGCCCCCGACGGGCCGACGATCGCGATGTGGCCGCGGTGCGGGACGTCGACGCTCAGCTCGGACAGGGCCGGTCGTTCGGCTCCCGGATAGGTCACCGACACTTTGTCGAGGGTGAGCGCGGCGGGGCCGCAGTGCCGTGCCGGGGCCGGCTCGCCGTCGGTGAGGTCCTCGGTCCGGATCGACTCGGCTTCGCGCAGCCGCGCCGCCGCCGCCACACCGGCCTGGAGTTGGGCCACATTGGTGGTCAACTCGCCCACCGGTTCCGCGATTTGGAAGGCGTACAGCAGGAACGCCACGAGGGTGGACACGGCCATCCGTCCCTCGCCCACCCGCCACGCGCCGTAGGCGAGGATCACGATGGTGGCCAACTGGATGCCGCTGCCGGCGATGGTCCAGGCGATCGCCTCGGTGCGTACCGCCCGCACGCTGTGCCGGGCCGCGTCGCGGGACTCGGCGATCACCCGGTCGCCCTCGCGCTGCTCGGCGCCGCTGGACTTGACCGTCCGGACCGCGCGCAGTCCGCCTTCGAGGATGCCGCCGAGGTTGCCCAGCGACTCCTGGGCCTGCCGTTGGGCCCGCGCGATCGGCGGCATCAGCAAGCCGACCAGGACCGCGATCAGGACGAGCGCGACCAGCGTGCACAGCAGCAGCGGTACGTCGAGCACCGCCATCAGCACGATCGTGCCCACCAGCGAGACGGTCCCGTTGACCAGGTCGACCAGGCTGGAGGAGGCGGCCTCGCGCAGCAGGACGGTGTCCGAGGTGACCCGGGTGACCAGTTCGCCGGGCGGCCGGAACTGGAGGTCGGGCAGCACGCCTCGAAAGAAGCGCCGGACCAGCGATTCGCGTGCGTCGAAGACGATCCGCTCGGCGAGCCGACCCAGCATGATCCACTGCACGAGCCCGAACCCGGCGCCGAGCACGAGCAGTCCGGCCAGCAGGCCGATCGGCCCGACCAGCGAGTTCGGCGAGTCGATCGTGTCGAGGATCCACTTGGTGGCGAGCGGGGTCGCCAGCGCGGTGCCGGTGTAACCCAGGCCGAGGAGCAGCGCGAGGGCCAGCCGCGCGCGATGCGGGCGGACGAAGCTCCAGAGCAGGCGGGCGTTCGGCCGGCGCTCGGAAGGGATGGCGGGCTGCGTCATGCTTCGAGTGGAACATGACTGTTCCATTTTGGTCAAGCAGATTTCCATTACGGGTCATAGTGGTACCTTTGCCGGCATGACCAAAGACGCCGCGGAAACCGGCACCCGACTCCGCACCAGGACCGCGATCCTGGACGCGGCCGCGAGGGTGTTCGCGGCCTCCCCCGCCGCGTCGCTCGGCGAGATCGCCGCGGCGGCCGAGGTCGGCCGCACCACGCTGCACCGGTACTTCCCCGAGCGGCACGACCTCCTGCGCGCCCTCGCCCGGCACGTCATCACGCTCAGCGAGGCCGCCGTGGCCCGGGCCCGCCCGGACAGCGGGCCGCCACTCGCGGCGCTGCGCCGGGTCGTCGAGGAGCAGTTCGCGCTGGGTCCGATCCTGTTGTTCATCTACAACGAGCCCACGCTCGTCGGCGACACCGACCTGTGGGACGAACTGATCGGCGGCGACGATCCGGTCGACACGATCCTCACCCGCGCCGGCGGGCCGACCGCCCCGGCGCTCCCCGCCGGGTGGGCCCGCCGTACTTTCTGGGCCCTGCTCTACACGGGCTGGGAGGCGGCGAAGGAGGACGGCCTGCCCCGCCACGAGGTGGTCGACGCGATCATGACCAGCCTGACCCGAGGCGTCCTCGCCCCGGAACCGACCGATCCGCGTCCACACTGACCCGCGGGCTCACCGACCGGCCGTCGGCGACGCCGTGCCAACCGCTTACGGCCCGTCCAGCCCGAAGACGAAGCCGAAGGGGTCGGTGAGTTGGCAGATCCGCCGCCCGGCCTCGACCACCAGTGGGCCGCGATGATGCGCACACCCGGCCGCGAGAAGCCGATCCCGGACCACGTCAAGGTCGTCCACACCCCAGTACGGAACGGTGCTCGCGCCCGGCGGATTGCGCTCCGGATCGGCCGGGTGGAAGCCGAGTTCGACACCGGCGATGTCCACCCACGCGTACACCGACTCCCCGTCGATGTCGAAGCGGGCCGGGACGTCGAGCACCTCGGCCCACCAACCGGCACTCCGGCGCGGATCGGCGGCGAAGACGAGGACGGTCCGAACGCCACGAAACACGGTCTCTCCCACACGATCACGGGCCCGGTCGCCCCACACGAGCCGGTGAAATCCCCGATTATGGCGCAACCGGCCGGTCGGCCCGCCGTCGCGGCGCCCACCATGCCGCGCCGCTCCACGCCACATCGAGCCGGTCGACTCGGCGGCCCCGTGCGCGCCGGCCGCAGCCGGCTGGACCGGTCGATTTCGGCTGAGCGGTCGGCCCGTCGGCCCAGCCGGCCCGGTCAGCCCGGTCCGCGGTGCGCGGTCGCGACGAACCGCGCCTGCCGCCGGGCACGTTCCACACCCGTGCGGCGCCGTTCGGCGAGTTCCTCCGGCGACATCGGATACGACCCGACGACCTTCGTCGCCGCCGGCACGGGCGGGTCGTCGACGGGAGCGGGCGGTACGAAGTCGGGCCACCCGCCCGGGCGCGCGGCCGGCCCGCGAGGCCCGCTCGGGCGCGCGGTGCGCTCGACCTCGACCTCGTGTGGGCCGCTCGGATCGGGACGGCTCGATCGCAGCGCCCAGGCGAGGACACGCACGACAACATTCACCAACCCCATGTGCTCATCGCGTCCCTTCGGGGCACCACATCGGGAACCTCGGACGCGCGGACCATGTACGGCATATCGGCGCCGCCGGCCCGAACCATGAGCGTTGGACCCCCTGCCGAGCCCGACGCACGTCTCGGCCCGCCCGACCGGACACCCCCGGCGGGGATCGGCAAAGCGCGCCGACGCCCGGGCGAAGGCGCGCATGTCACCCGTGTCCTCAATAGGCGACGCGGTCGGACTTGGCCAGCCACGCGTCGAAGGGGGCCGTGCGGTGCGGCAGGTCCAACCGCTCGACCCGGGTCGGCCACATCGACTTGGGCTTCTTCTCGAACAGGTCGTAGAACTTGCGGTCGTCGAAGCCGGCCACCGCCGCGTCGTGCCGATCGGCGGCGTAGACGATCCGGTCCACGCGAGCCCACAGGGCGGACGAGAGGCACATCGGACACGGCTCACACGAGGTGATCAGGACGCAGCCCTCGAGCGAGAAGACGTCCAGTTGCCTGCAGGCGGCGCGCATCGCGCTCACCTCGGCGTGTGCCGTCGGGTCCAGGGTCGCGGTGACCTGGTTGTGCCCGATCGCGACAACCACGCCCTCCTTGGCGACCAGTGCGCCGAACGGACCACCACCATTGGTCACGTTGTCGGTGGCCAACCTGATCGCCTCGTCCATCCAGGCGCGCTCGAGGTCCCGGATGCTCGTTCCTTGGGTGTGCGTGGTCACGGTCACTCCTAGCGACGGTGTGGGGATCCCCGGATGCGCTGTCGACGCGGAACACCGCACGCACCGGGGTGACAAGTGGGCCTGCGGGTGCCGTCCCGAGTTCACCTCGGCCGGCGACACCCGCGGGTGTTCATGACGGCCGGACGCCGCAGATGTGCTCCGGAGCGACCGGAGTGTGGGTCAGGTTCAACCCCGTCGCGTTGCGGATGGCGTTCACGATCGCCGGGGTCGCGGAAATGGTGGGCGGTTCGCCGACCCCACGCACCCCGTACGGCGAGTTCGGGTCGGCCCTTTCGATCACGTCCACCGTCATCGGCGGCATGTCCATGATGGTCGGGATCAGGTAGTCGGTGAACGACGCGTTGCGGATCTTCCCGTCCCTGACCTGGATCTCCTCCATCACGGCCAGGCCGAGCCCTTGCGCGGAACCACCGTGGATCTGCCCGACGACGGCGTCCGGGTTGATCGCCTTGCCGACGTCCTGCGCGCAGTCCAACTGCACGACCTTGACCAGACCCAATTCGGTGTCCACGTCCACCACCGCCCGGTGCGCGGAGAAGGCGTGCTGGACGTGCACCCGCGGGCTCTGCCCGCTCACCGGGTCCAACTCGTACGTCCGCAGGTGGTGGTATTCCCTGGTCTCCTCGATCACGTCGTCACCGAGCAC
This sequence comes from Embleya sp. NPDC025285, assembly GCF_055558835.1. Lineage (NCBI taxonomy): Bacteria > Bacillati > Actinomycetota > Actinomycetes > Kitasatosporales > Streptomycetaceae > Embleya > Embleya sp. NPDC025285. The sequence continues at coordinate 29,425 of NZ_JBVHLU010000031.1, read as the reverse complement.
GTCGACGAGATCGGCGAGGACACCGGTGACTTCGGAGACGACCTTGCCCCCGGCCAGCGACAGGTCCCCGGGCTTCTCGCCGAAACGCCGGGCGACCCGCTCGAAGAGCACCTCGCGGACGGCCTCACACGCGTTCTTGACGGCGCCGCCGGTGATGTAGGTCTGTCGGGAGGCCGAACTCGACCCCGCGTCGCCGACGTTGGTGTCGTTCGGGTGGATGTTCACCCGCTCCACGCCGAGTTCGGTGCGGGCGATCTGCTGCTGCACGGTGATCAGACCCTGCCCGACCTCGGCCGCCGCGGTGTGCACCATCGCAACCGGGTTGCCGGCGATGGCCTGCAACCGCACCCGCGCCGTGGAGTAGTCGTCGGCGCCTTCCGCGTAGGAGATGTTCTTGATGATCACGCTGTAGCCGACGCCCCGAACGACACCCTCGCCGTGCGTGGTGTTGGCCGCGCCGCCCGGCAGCTCCCGGATGTCCACCGGTCCGCTCCGGCCGTCCGGCGGCAGCGGGATGTTTTCGACCCGGTCCAGCAACTCGGCGACCGGCGCGGGGTAGTCCAGCACCTGCCCGGTGTGCAGGGTCGAGCCCTCCTCGATGGCGTTGAGCCGGCGCAACCGCACCGGGTCCATGTCCAACGCCTTGGCGAGTTTGTCCATCTGGGATTCGTAGGCGTAGGCGGGCTGCACCGCGCCGAGGCCACGCATCGCGCCGCACGGCGGGTTGTTCGTGTACAGGCCCCAACCCTCGATCCTGACGTTGGGTACCTCGTACGGCCCGATTCCCAACGACGTGGCGTTGCTGACCACGACCGGGGTCTTGGAGGCATACGCGCCGCCGTCGAAGTACATCCGCGCCCGGACGTAGACGAGCCTGCCGTCCTTGGTCGCGCCGTGCTCGTAGTACATCTTCGCCGGGTGCCGATGGACATGCCCGTGGAAGGACTCCTCCCGGCCGTAGACCATCTTCACCGGCCTGCCGGTGCGCAGCGCCAACATGCAGCAGTGGATCTGCATGGAGAGGTCCTCGCGGCCACCGAAGGCACCGCCGACGCCGGACATGGTGAAGCGCACCTTCTCGACCGGGAGCCCGAGCGCCCGCGCCGTCTGCCTCTGGTCCACGTGCAGCCACTGGGTGGCGATGAACAGGTCGACCCCGCCGTCCTCGGCCGGGATGGCCAAACCGGACTCCGGCCCCAGGAACGCCTGGTCCTGCATGCCCATGGTGTACACATCGGACACCACGACGTCGGCCTCGGCCTCCGGATTGCCCCGGACGATCGGCTGATAGCGCACCACGTTGCCGCCGGGGTGCAACCTGGGCAACGTGTCGTCGTGCGCGGCCCGTTCCGGGTCGGTGATCGGCTCGAGCACTTCGTACTCGACCACGATCCTCGCCAGCGCGCGCCGGGCCGTCTCGGGGTGATCCGCGGCGATCAGGGCCACCGGCTCGCCCTGGTAGCGCACGATTCCCTCGGCCAGCACGGGCGTATCGGCGACCTTCAGGCCGTAGATGTTCTCACCGGGGACGTCCTCGTGGGTCAGCACCGCGTACACACCGGGGTGCCCGAGCGCGGGCCCGATGTCGATCGACCTGATCCGCGCATGGGGATGCGGACTCCGCAGTGTCGCGCCCCAGAGCATGTCCTCCGCCCACAGATCCGACGAGTAGGCGTATTGCCCGCGCACCTTGAGCGTCCCGTCCGGCCGCAGTGGGCTGTCGCCGATGCCACCACCGACCAACTCGTCGAGGTCCTGCGGCGTACGAGCGGGAGAAGTCTGTTCGGTCATCAGGAAAGTCCCCCACGGTCTGGACACTCGGCAACCAGAGTTCGGTCGGAGTGAGTCGAATCGGCCCGCATGGCAGGCAGTTATCCGATGCCCGCGACTCGCGCGGGAAATGCCGATCCCCAATGCGGGTCATCGCGGTGCGCTGCACCTACGAGAAGTACACAGTCACCCGAGTGGAGCCAACCAGGGGTGGAAGAAATGAAAGCGCCCACACCCCGCACCCACCTCTTCGTAGACTCCTACAAGAGCCGGCCGCCCACATCCCCGAATCACCCCCACCCGCGCAAAGGGTCCTCGTGCGCGGCGGCGCCGAGCCACGAGCTCCTCGGCCGGGCCCGCTCATCTCGCGCACGACACCCAAGCCGCACACCCCCAACGGCCACACCCCGAGCCCAACGCCACCCCAACGCCACCCCAACGCCGCCCACCCCCCGGCGCGTCAGCGCCCCCGCCCCCCCGCCCACCCCAGTGATCGACGCGCGAAGCGCGGAGAGCGGCGGAGCCGCAAGTTTGGGCTTCGTGCCCCGGAGCGAAGCGGAGGGACACGAAGCCCCGAGCGAGGCCCCACCTTTTTTCTCGGAGGAGCGAAGCGGGGGAGAGAAAAAAGGTGGGGCCTCGCGAGCCGGCGACGAAGTCGCCCAAAAAAGAAGAGACCCGCTCTCCTCGCCGAAGAGCGGGTCCCTATTCGCGGTCTCCGCAGGTCGAACCCTCATACGACCTGCTCGTTCGTGGGCCGAACCCTCATACGGCCCACCATCCGCGGTCCGTGCCCCTGGCGCACCTCAGGGCAGAGCGCGCCAGGGGACGATTTATTACCCGCGCAGCCCCGAGGCTTCGCGAGCGAGCTTTTCCACCCGCGCCCAGTCGCGCGAGGCGACCGCGTCCGCGGGAAGCATCCAGGACCCGCCGACGCACGCCACGTTCGGCAGCGCCAGGTAGGTCGGGGCCGAGGCCGGGGTGATTCCGCCCGTCGGGCAGAACCGCACATCCGGCACCGGCGAGGCCAGCGACTTCAGGTACGGCGCGCCGCCCGAGGCCTCGGCCGGGAAGAACTTCATCTCCCGGACCCCGAGTTCGCGCAGCCGCAGTACCTCGGACACCGTCGACGTCCCGGGCAGGAAGGACAGCCCGGTGTCCACCAGCGCCCCGTACAGCGTCTCGGTGCAGCCCGGCGTGACCAGGAAGCGCGCGCCGGCCTCGGCCGCCGCCTTCGCCTGATCCGGCGTCAGGACCGTACCGGCGCCCACGAACGCGCCCTCGACCTCGGCCGCGATCCGCTCGATCGCGCCGAGCGCGGCCGGCGTGCGCAGGGTGACCTCGACGGCGGGCAGTCCACCCGCCACCAGCGCGCGCGCCAGCGGGACGGCCGACTCCACGTCGTCCACGATCACCACCGGGATCACCGGGGCCAGGTCCAGAGCGGACGTGCTCACGCCGCCACCTCCACGAGTCGAGTGCTGCGCGCGTCCAGCCACGCGGACGCGCCGCGCAGTGCCGGATGCGGGGCCACCACGAGTGCGGTGGAGATGCGGTGCAGGTACGGCGCCATCGTCGGGTTGGTCTCGAAGCCCATCCGGAACTCGCTCTTGAGCAGCACGTCGATGATCCGGGGCAGGATGCCGCCGGCCAGGAAGACGCCGCCGCGAGCGCCCATGGTCAGGGCCACCCCACCGGCGAACGTGCCGAGCAGTCGGCAGAACGTCTCCACCGTCGCGACACACACCTCGTCGCTGCCGTCCAGCGCGCGCGAGGAGATGTCCGCCGGGCTGAGCGCCTCGGCCGGGACTCCGCGCACCGCGGCCGTGCAGCGGTGCAGGCGACACAGTCCGGGGCCGGACAGCACGTGCTCGGCGGTCACCGTGCCCAGGCCGCCGCGCTCGTCGCGCAGCACCTCCAGGGCCGCGGCGTCCGGACCGTGCGCCGGACGGAGCAGGACGTGTCCGCCCTCGCCCGGCAGCGGCACCCAGCCGCCGCCCGGGATCGGTACCAGACCGGCCACGCCGAGTCCGGTACCGGGGCCGAGCACCGCCATCGGCAGCGTCGGGTCGGGCAGTCGGTCGCCGACCACGATCAGGTCGTCGCCCGCGAGGTGCGGCAACGACAGTGCCAGCGCCTCGAAGTCGTTGATCAGGTGCAGATCCGGGACGCCCAGCTTGACCCGGGTCTCCGCGATGGACAGCACCCACGCGCCGTTGGTCAGCCGGAACCGGTCGCCGTGTACGGGGCCCGCGACCGCCGCGCAGATCGCGCTCGGCCGGGCCGCGCCGGAGCGGTCCAGGTAGTCCTCGATCGCGGCGGCCAGGTCCACGTGGTCCTCGCTCCGCAGCCCGAGCACGTGTTCGGGCCGGCCGCCCGGCTCGGAGACCACGGCGAAGCGCGCGTTGGTGCCGCCGATGTCGGCGACCAGCCACGGGCTGTCGGGGGTCGGCTGTGCCACGGTGCCACTCACGCTGTTCCTCCTGCAAAAGTCCCAGCGTCGAAACTTGCGGCCGCGACCGCGCCGAACACGCCTGCGCCCAGGTCGGCCGGGCCGACCCCGGCGCGCAGCGCGGTGAACAGTTCACGTCCCGTACCGACCCACTCGGCGTCGGTCGGGGCCGCGCCGGCGACCTCGCGCACGCTCAGGTCGGCCTCCGTCGTCAGCGTCCCCGCGACCGCGTCCACCGTCACGATGTCGCCGTCGCGGATCCTGCCGATCGGGCCACCGGCCGCCGCCTCGGGCGTGCAGTGGATCGCCGCCGGGATCTTGCCGGACGCGCCGGAGAGCCGGCCGTCGGTGACCAGTGCCACGTGATGGCCCCGGTCCTGCAGGACGCCGAGCGCGGGGATCAGCTTGTGCAGCTCGGGCATGCCGTTCGCGCGCGGGCCCTGGTAGCGCAGCACCGCGATCAGGTCGTGGTCGAGCTCGTTGTTCTCGAACGCGGCGAGGAACTCGGCCTGTCCGTCGAACACCCGCGCGGGCGCGGTCACCACGTGGTGCGACGGGTCGACCGCGGACACCTTGATCACCGCGCGACCGAGATCGCCGTGCAACATCCGCAGCCCGCCGTCGGGCGCGAACGGCTTGTCGTACGGCCGCAGCACCTCCAGGTCCAGGCTCTCGGTCGGGCCGTCCACCCAGACGATCGAGCCGTCCTCGGTGAGCTGCGGCTCGCGCCGGTACCGGTTCAGCCCGTCGCCCGCGACGGTGCGCACGTCCTCGTTGAGCAGCCCGCCGTCGAGCAGCGTGCCGATCAGGAACGCGGTGCCGCCCGCGGCGTGGAAGTGGTTGATGTCCGCCGGACCGTTCGGGTACATCCGGGTCAGCAGCGGGACCACGGTGGACAGCTCGGCGAAGTCGTCCCAGGTCAGCGTGATCCCGGCGGCGGCGGCCATCGCGACCAGGTGCAGCGTGTGGTTGGTGGAGCCGCCGGTGGCCAGCAGCGCGACGACCGAGTTCACCCAGGCCTTCTCGTCGAGCACCTCGCCGATCGGCGTGTACTCGCGGACCAGCGACGTCGGGTCGCCGAGCGAGGTGGTGGCCGCGACCCGGCGGCCCGCCTCGTCGGTCAGCGCCTTGCGCAGCGGCTGGTCGGGGTGCACGAAGCTGGCGCCCGGCAGGTGCAGACCGAGCACCTCCATCACGAGCTGGTTCGTGTTGGCGGTGCCGTAGAAGGTGCAGGTCCCGATGCCGTGGTAGGCGCCGGCCTCGGCGTCGAGCAGTTCCTCGCGGGAGACCTTGCCCTCGGCGAAGCGCTGCCGGACCCGGGCCTTCTCCTTGTTGGGCAGGCCGGAGGACATCGGACCGGCCGGCACGAAGATGGTCGGCAGGTGCCCGAAGGACAGCGCGCCGATCACCAGGCCTGGGACGATCTTGTCGCACACGCCGAGCATCAGCGCGCCGTCGAACATGTCGTGCGCGAGCGCCACCGCCGCCGCCATCGCGACCACGTCACGGCTGAACAGGGAGAGCTCCATGCCCGCGCGGCCCTGGGTGATCCCGTCGCACATGGCGGGTACGCCGCCCGCGAACTGGGCCACGCCGCCCGCCTCGGCCACCGCGGCCTTGAGCTGCTCGGGGTAGGTGCGCAGCGGCTGGTGCGCGGAGAGCATGTCGTTGTACGAGGAGACGATCGCGACGTTCGGCTTGACCGGGCCCTGGGGGCCGGTGCCGCGCAGCCCGAGCTTCTCGCTGGGCGAGCAGGCGGCGAAGCCGTGGGCGAAGTTCGCGCAACCGAGCTGACCGCGTGCGGGGGCCTCGGAGGCCGCCGCCCGGATCCGCTCCAGGTAAGCCGTACGAGTGGCGGCACTGCGGCGCGCGATGCGCTCCGTCACTGCGGCCACCGTCGGGTGGATCCTCTGCTCGCTCACGATCTTCGTGCCCCTGCTGTCGGCGGCTGCTCTGCCGGTTCGGGTACCAAACTAGGGGTACTTTTGCCTCTTGGCAAGCAAAAGAGTGACGCTCGGGTGTCGAAGTAGTGAACTTAGGGCTTTGACCGAGGGAAAGCTGCCCTGGTTCACTGGATGGCATGGCCCGACGCGCGAACCCCATTCCGCACAGCAGTGCAGGCGAGGTGCTTCGCCTTGTGCGTGAAGGGGATGCCGAGACCCGGGCGGACGTCGCCCGGCTGACCGGGCTGTCCCGATCCGCGGTGGCGGCCCGGATCGACGAACTGGTCGACGCGGGCCTGCTCGCCGAGCGCGCCGACGGCGTGTCCACCGGCGGCCGACCGCCGATCCGCCTCGAACTCAACCCCGACGGCGGCTTGGTGCTCGCCGCGTCGCTCGGCAGCAGCCGAGGTCAGTTGGCGGTCTGCGACCTGACCGGCCGGGTGTTGGCCAGCCGGGAGACCCAGATGGCCGCGCAGGGCGGACCGGACGCGGTGCTCACCGGACTCCCGGACTGGATCGACACGATGCTGGCGGAGGAGGGCTTCGACCCGGCGCGTGTGCGCGGAGTCGGGGTGGCCGTTCCCGGGCCGGTCGAGCTGGACACCGGGCGCGCGGCCGGCGCGCCGACGCTGCCCGGTTGGGACGGGGTGGCGATAGCCCCCACGCTGCAACGCCGGTTGCCGGTACCGGTGTACGTGGACAACGACGTGAACGTGATGGCGCTCGGCGAGTACCGGGCCCGGGCCGACGCCGGCGATCTGGTGTTCGTCAAGGCGTCCACCGGTATCGGCGCGGGCATAGTCGCCGACGGAAAGGTGTACCGCGGCGCACTCGGCGCGGCGGGCGAGATCGGGCACATCCCGGTCGCCGGCGGCACCGGCGTGCGGTGTTGGTGCGGCAATGTGGACTGCCTCGAAGTGCTGGCCAGCGGACGGCACTTGATCGAGACGCTGGCCGCGCACGGGGCACGGTTCCCGGACGGTCGCGAGGTCTCCAGCGTGCGGGACGTGGTGGCCTTGGCGGCGGCCGGTCAGCCCGAGGCGGTTCGGCTCGTGCGCGAGTCGGGTCGCATGCTCGGCGAGGTGCTGGCGAGCGTGGTCAACGTGCTCAACCCGGCGGTCGTGGTGCTGGGCGGCGACCTGGCCGACGCGGGTGATCCGCTGCTCGCGGGCGTGCGCGAGGTCGTCTACAAGCGGTCCACCGCCGTGGCCACGCGCGAGCTGCGGATCGTGCCGAGCGTGCTGGGTGAGGCTGCGGGTCTGACCGGCTGCGCCTTCATGGCCCTGGATCAGATCCTCTCGCCCGACTCGGTGGACGCCACGCTCGCGCGGCTCGCGGGCCAGCGGTCGTTGCCGAGCGTCAACCGGGCGCTTCCGGCCTGAAGCCGGGCTCGGAGCCGGGCCTGAATCCGGCCCGAAGCCCGGCGGGATCCCGGCCGGAAGCCCGTTCCGAAGCCGGGCCTGTAGCGCGATTTCTCGAAGCCGGGCTCGCAGCCCAATCCAAAGCCGGGCCCGAAACCCGCCCCGGATGCCGGCCCGAGCCATTCGGGCCCTCTTCGTGCCCTCCACCACCCCCGGACCGGCCGCGTGCCGCGCCCACCCGGCCGCTTCCGCACGCCCGAAAGAGGATCCTCCGCGCGGGGAATGTTGAGAGGGCAACTATCGTTGAGGCGAGCAAGACCCGGGAAAGCCGGGACCGCACTCGTCCTCGAGGAGCAGGCCATGCCCGCCGTCACCGTTTCCAACCCGCTGGCCCTGCCGCGTCTGCCGGAACCCGGTCTCGACGCGCGGCCGCGTCCCGTACTCGCCGTCACCACCGCGCCGAGCGGTGTCGAGGGTGAGGGTTTCCCGGTGCGCCGCGCCCTCGCGGGGGTCAACCAGACCTACCTCGACCCGTTCATCATGATGGATCAAATGGGCGAGGTGGACTACGCGCCGGGTGAGCCCAAGGGCACCCCGTGGCACCCGCACCGCGGCTTCGAGACGGTCACCTATCTGATCGACGGCGAGTTCGTACACCAGGACTCGGCGGGCGGCGGCGGTGTGATCACCGACGGCGACACGCAGTGGATGACGGCCGGCTCCGGTCTGCTGCACATCGAGGCGCCGCCGGAGGCGCTGGTGGCCAGTGGCGGTCTGTTCCACGGCATCCAGTTGTGGGTGAACCTGCCGTCCGCGCAGAAGATGACCGATCCGCGCTACCAGGACATCCGCGCGGGCGACGTCAAGCTGCTCGCGTCGGACGACGGCGGCGCGCTGGTCCGGCTGATCGCCGGCTCCGTCGGCGGCTTCGACGGTCCCGGCATCACCCACACCCCGATCACGTTGCTGCATGCCTCGGTCAATCCGGGCGCACGACTTTCGCTGCCCTGGAACAAGGACTACAACGCGCTGGTGTACGTACTCGCGGGTTCCGGCACCGTCGGCACCGATCGGCGACCGATCGAAACCGGCCGGCTCGCGGTGTTCGGTGCCGGGGACACGATCGACCTCCAGGCCGACACCCGGCAGGATTCGAACAAGCCCAACCTCGAGGTGATCGTCCTGGGCGGGCAGCCGATCGGCGAGGAAGTCGCCTGGTATGGCCCGTTCGTGATGAACACGCACGCCGAACTGGCTCAGGCGTTCGACGACTTCAAGGCCGGTCGGATGGGACGGATCCCGGCGGAGCGGATCTGACGGCAGATCAACAGTGGCCGAAGATCATCGGCAGGGCATCTGACGGTTCGTCAGAGCCCTTAGAGTGCAAGGGAATGCCTCGAAGGGGCGAGCGCTGGGCTACGCAACGCAGCCGAGCGGTCGCCCCTTGACGCTGTCCCGCCCACTGGCCACACTGAACAAGGTCAAATGGAACGTACCGGTTTGCCGCGCTATGAGCGCGGCCTGCGGAAAGAGGAGTGGAGCCGTCACCTCACCACCGTGAGCTCCGCCGCCGGGTCGAAGTGGCCCCGGTCGACGGGCGCGATGCGACACCGGACGAGAGGAGTCCGCGTATGTCCTGGCCCTCCCGGGTGGCACACGGCATCGGCGACGGTGACCGACGGCCGCCCCACGCTTCATATTTCGCCAATTCACCGACCGGTTCTCCGACGTTCGGTGTGGTCGTGACCGGTGTACCGCCGACGGGTGCCTCGGTGATCGACGCACGGCTCGGTACGACCGAGCCCTGGGGGCCGTGATGGCCGGCGACTGGCGCAAGAAGTTCGTCGAGAGCACGGTCAAGACCCGTACCTCGTCCTCGAATTGGATCGCGCTCAAGATCGTTCACTCGAACGTGCTGACCATGATCATCCTGGGCACCGCCGCGGTGTTCGCGGTGGTGCTGCACCTCAAGGGGCGCGCGCGCGACGGTGAGTTCTTCGCGATCGGGATAGCCGCGCCGTGGATACTGGCGGCATACCGGCACAGCCGCGCCTGCAAGCCGTGCCCACGTCAGTCGGGAGGGGGATAACAGGCGATGAGTGCGTACGAGCCGCCACCACCCCCCGAGGCACGCGGACTTCGACTCGGTGACCTGGTCCGTCGCCGTCATCTCGCCGACCCCGACGACGAGGAACCGGCATTCCCGCCCCCTCGTGAAGAACGCGTGAGCGAGCCCGGACGCGGCTCCTCGCGCGGCACCCGCGCGCCGCGCCAGGACGACGAGCCGTCCTGGCGGCGGGACTTGCGGGAGCGTCGGAAGCACGAGCGGGACGCGGCCGAGGCCCGGCGTACGACCGAGCGCGCGAGCGGTTCGGGCGCGCGCCCCGGGCGAGCCGACGAGCGCCGCGCCGATGCCGCCCGAAGCGCCGACGCGCAACGGTCCGAGCGCGGCCCCGGGGCCGCCGACCCTCCCACGCGCCCCACGGTGCGGCACGTGATGAAGCCTCGCGACCCGGGCCGACACAACGCCCCCGCGACCCCCGTCGAAAGCGCGCGCAAGCTGCCGTGGCGCAAGCCCGCGAAGGCGACCGGCTCGGGAGCGGGCGCGGCCGGGGCCGGCGCCGCGGCCGACGCCGCGAGCACCTCCGCCGGCGCCTCCGGCCTGGCCAGGTTCGTCCGCAAGGGCCCCGCGGCCGGCGCCGGAGACGACTCCACCGGACCGGCCGATTCCGGTACACAGGGTGGGAGTTCGGGCATACCCAAGGTGCCGGCGCCGTTCGCGGGCGGTACCGACGGGAGTACCGGGTCCAGCTTCGGTCCGTTCACCGGGACCGACCTGGCCATGCTGATTCCCGCCGGATTCGCCGCCTATTACGGTGCGGGGCTCCTCGTGAGCTGCTCGTCCGAGGCAGGCTTCATGGCGGCCTTTTGCCTGTGGCTCATGATGGGCTTCTGGATCGTGATCGTCAGCGCGAAATGGCCGTTGATGCGGCTCATGCGCTGGGCCTGGGTGCTCGCCGGTCTGATGGCCGGCGCATCCATCCCCATCGGTGGCGGGTGACGGTGCGTGCGACGTGAGTAGCTTACGAACCGTCATATCACGGGTACGCCAAGGCAAACAGGGACCGGCGGACGACCGCAGGACCGGAGGGGAATCATGCACATGTCGCTGAGCGCCGTGGCCGCTGCCGCGCCCGACTCCATCGTCGAGCTCCAAATGGCGGTGACCACCGAGACGAGCAGCGTCGGTCGCGGGGTGACCGTCGGTGTCCCGATCCTGATCATCTTCATTCTCTTCTACCTGGTCACCCACAAGAACTACAAGATCGGCGGCCTGATACTGGCCTTCGTGGCCGGTGTGATGTTGTCCGGAACCCAGGTGGCGTCCTCGCTCTCCGAGTTGGTCGACCACTTCGTCACGGCCGGCGTCAACGCGGTCAGCGACGTGTTCAGCTGAGCCTGGGCCGTGCGGGTCGGGGGCGTGGGTCGAGTCGGGCCGGGCCGGCCCGACTCGGGTCGAGCAGGCCGGAGCCGAAGGGGGACGGGCCGAAACGGGCCCGTCCCACGGCCCGGTCCCGAACCCGCACGGGTGGTGGGTGACCTGCGGCGTGCCACCGTCGTCCCGGTGGTAGTCCCCAGGACATGAGCGACCCCCTGCACGTGATGACCTTCAATCTGCGCGGCCCGGAGAACCCGACGCCGAACTCGTGGCGGGAACGCCGCCCGCTCGTGCTGGAGCTGATCCGCCGCGAGCGTCCGCACGTGCTCGGCACCCAGGAGGGGCGCTGGCATCAACTCCGGCCGCTGGCACGCGAACTGCGGGCTCGGTACGACTGGATCGGCCTCGGTCGCGAGGGCGGCAGCCGGTCCGAGTTCTGCGCGGTCTTCTACGACGTCGAGCGACTGGAACCGCTGGCCTTCGACCACGTGTGGCTGTCCGCGTTCCCGCGCCTGATCGGATCGCGCACGTGGGGCAATTGGCGCCATTCCCGGATGATGACCTGGATTCGCTTCCGGGATCTGGCCACCGACACCGAGTTCGGCTTCGTGAACACGCACTGGGACCACGTCTCGGCCAACGCGCGACGCAGGAGCGCGCACGCGACGCGGGCCCTGTTGGCCCGCCGGTTCGCCGGGGAACCGGCCGTCGTGGTGGGCGACTTCAACGTCGGCGCGGCCAGTGCTCCGCACGCCGTTTTGACCGCCGGTGGTCTGCTGCGCGACACCGGTGCGGCCGACGCGACCCGGACGTACAACAACTGGGAACCGCCCGTGGACGGCGAGCGCATCGACTGGATCCTGGCCACCGCCGACTTCGACGTCGTCGACGCGCGCACGCTGACCTGGACTCGGGACGGCCGCTGCCCGTCCGACCACTGGCCGGTCCAGGCCCGGCTGAGCCTGCGGGCGCCGGCCTCGTGAGCCGGCCTCGAGCGCCCCGGTGGGCCTCCCCTGGCTCGCGCCGCGCAAGATCCGCCGATCGGACGGCCTCCCGGGCCTGGACGATCGACGGGTAGCGGGCGGTGGAGGCGAACATCGAGGGGGACGAGGGCTCGCTGTCGGTGTACGGGGAGATCCCGCTGGAATACGGGCTGCGCTGTCGCAGGTGCGGCCCGAGTGGGCGGAATGGGCGGCCGAGCAGGTGGCTCGGACGGAGTGACCGGCCGGGTGCGGCGGGCGCGTGGGGTGCTGCCGCGATACGCACGAACGGCGCGGGCGGATCCGGTGTCCCGGGTCGGCCCGCGCCGTACGTGTCTCGGATGGGCGCTCGGTCGTTCGTTCGTGTTCGCGGCCGCTCGGCCGGCTCGTGTTCGGCCGAGCGGCCGCGGGGTCAGCGGAACTCGTGCACGACTTCGATCGGTCCCACGATGTGCCGATTGAACTCGGTCAACTCCTCGGCGGGGACCCACAGTTCCAGGATGGTTCGGCCACCCGCCTGCCGTACCGGGTAGCGGATCACGAACTCGGTCTCGATCCGAAAGCGGGTCACGTAGCCGACCCCGGAGGCCGGTACGTTCCAGTCGCGCGCGATCTTGATCGCGTAGTCCTCGTTCAGCACCGGATAGAAGATCGGCTGGTCGGGCAGCCTGGCCGGCCACGCGGTCCAGCCGGACTCGCGCACGAGCTCCAGTTCGGCCGGTCCGGTCGGCCGCCAGAGCGTCGTGGTGGGGATGGCGTTCATGGCCACATGGTGCGTCCGCGGGTGGTCCGGGTGAAAGCGGATTTCGCAGGTGGGGGCGGTCGCCGGCCCGCGGTCCGGGGGGTGCCCGCGGGCGGCGGGCCGATCGCCGGCCCCGGGTGCCGCGGGGGAGTGACTTCCGCCTCGCTTCGCTCGGATCTGACGCACCGTCATAGAAGTTGGCGGCGTGCGCTGCTACTTTCCGCGGCATGGAACACCGCATCGACCCCGAATTGCTCGCGGTCCTCCCGTACCTGCCGATCGTGGACATCTCCGACCCGGTCGCCTTCCGCGCGGCGCAGCGGGCCCGGACCCAGCCGGTGCAGCGCCCGGACGGCCTGCTGGTCGAGGACCGGATCGTGGCCGGGGACGTCCCGGTGCGGATCTACACGCCGAAGGAGGCGGCCGAGGCAGCCGGTCCGGACGGCTCGCTCGGCGTGCTGCTGTGGTTCCACGGCGGCGGCTTCGTGTTCGGCGACATCGACAGCTCGGACGGCAGCTGTGTGGCGACCGCGCTCGAGGTCGGCTGCGTCGTGGTGAGCGTCGAGTATCGGCTCGCGCCCGAGTACCCGTTCCCGGCCGGCTTCGAGGACGCGTGGGCGGCGCTGCGGTGGGTGGCCGAGCACGCGGCCTCGTTCGGCGGCGACCCGGCGCGGATCGCGGTGGGCGGGGTCAGCGCCGGCGGTGGTCTGGCCGCCGCGCTGGCGCTGCGGGCCCGGGACGAGGGTGGGCCGGCGCTGATTCACCAGGTGTTGGACACCGCCGTCCTGGACGACCGCCTGGACACGCCGTCGATGCTCGAGTTCGAGTCGGCGCCGCTGTGGGACCGCCGTCAGGCGGCGCTGAGCTGGCGGTACTACCTGGCGGGCGCCGAGCCCACCGCCTACGCGGCCCCGGCTCGGGCCGAGGACGTGGCGAACCTGCCGCCGGCGTACATCACCGCCAACGAACTCGACCCGCTGCGCGACGAGGCGATCGAGTACGCGGGCCGGCTGATCCGCGCGGGCGTCCGGGTGGAACTGCACCACCGGCCCGGTACCTTCCACGGCTCCAACGCGATCCCGACCGCCGACGTCTCGCGCCGTGCGATGGCGGACATCCGCCGCGCGCTGCGGACCGCTTTCGAGGTCGCGTAGCGGTGCCGGCCTCGGCCTAGGCTGGGGGCGTCGTTGTTCGGGCTGCGGAAGGTGTTGTCGTGATCGTCGCGTTCTCGGTGTCCCCGCTCGGTGTCGGTGAAGACGTCGGGGAGGCGGTCGCGGAAGCCGTCAAGGTGGTGCGGGCCAGCGGCCTGCCGAACCGGACCGACGCGATGTTCACCTCGATCGAGGGCGAGTGGGACGAGGTGATGGCCGTGGTGAAGGCGGCCGTCGAGGCGGTCAAGGCGCACTCGAACCGGGTCAGCCTGGTGCTCAAGGCGGACATTCGCGAAGGCGTCGTCGACGGGCTGACGGCGAAGGTCGAGACGATCGAGCGGTACCTGGCGTAGAGGTCGCGGCCCACCGGGCGCGGTCTCGCACCGTCGTGGCCACGGATCGGCGAGCCGACCTCGTGGCCACGATCGGGGTTGTCCCGGTCGACGGCGTCAGATGGCCAGCACGTTGGCGGCGCTCGGGCCCTTCTGGCCGTCCTGTACCTCGAACTCGACCGCCTGGCCCTCGGCGAGTGTCTTGAAGCCGTTGCCCTGGATCGCGCTGAAGTGCACGAAGACGTCCTTACTGCCGTCCTCCGGGCTGATGAAGCCGAACCCCTTGGCTTCGTTGAACCACTTCACGCTCCCCTTGATCCTGGCCATCCGGTCGCCTCTCCCCAACTCCGAAGTACCGCGTGGTACGCGCGCCTCGAGCCTGCCCAACCCGATGGGCACCGGAAACCAGGAACCCGGTCGGCCGGGCCGTGTCGGGCGGGCTGTAACGGATCGACGGGCCCATCCCATTCCCCTGGTGACGTCGACGAACGGGGGCATCGGATGGCAGGCGCGAGCGACGCGAGCTTCCAGGAGTTCGCCGCCACGCACAGCCGCAGGCTGTTCCGTACCGCGTGCCTGCTCACCTCGGGTGACTGGCACGGCGCCGAGGACCTGCTCCAGGAGACGCTGGGCAAGCTGTACCCGAGATGGCGCAAGGTCAGCCGGATGGATTGGCCGTTCGCCTACGCGCACACCACCCTGGTCCGCCTCTACATCGAACAGCAGCGCCGCAAGAGTTCCACCGAGCGCACCACCGACTCGGTGCCCGAACACGCGGTCCGTCCGCCGGGGGATCCCGAGCTGCGGCTCACCCTCCTGGACGGCCTGGCCGCACTCGCGTCGAAGGATCGGGCGGTGCTGGTCCTGCGCTACTGGGAGGACCGCTCCGTGGAGCAGACCGCCGACGCGCTGGACATGTCCGAGGGAGCGGTACGGGTGCGCGCGCATCGCGCCCTGGATCGGCTTCGGGCGTTGCTCGGCGATCAACTGGCGGGACTTGCCCTCGACCGGGCGTGAGGGGACCGACTTCGAGCGGTCGTCGCTCGTGCGTTCGTTGCGACCCTTCCACGCTTCCGCGCTTCGGGTGTCGAGGGACACCCGCTTCGGATGTCGCGGGACACATCCCACGTTCACCCCCAGGTTTTCCGCATCTTCGCTGAGCACTCGTTACTCCTACCGAAAGGACCGGTGATCGCATCGTGGCCGCTGACCACCCGGGCTGGACCTCCCGGGGTCCGGATCGGCAAGTTCCCGACCCGGACCGCGACTTCGAGCGGGATCTACCCGGCGCGTTGAGCACCTTGGCCGACACGTTCCCGGAGCACGACCCCGGGGTGATCCCTCGGGGCCTGGCCCGTGGCAGGCAACTGCGTCGGGTCCGGCGCCTGCGGATCGGTGCCGCTGCGTGTGCGATGGCGGTTGCCGTGGTCGGCGGCGGGGTGGCGCTCGATCGGGGCCTCGCGGCCGACGGGTCGCCGGCCTCCCGCCGTACCCTCCCGGATACGGACCTGCCGACGGGGTGGCCGGTGACCGGGAACCAGATGATCTCCGTGCTCACGAGCCTGTTGCCGGCCAAGGGGGAGGTGAGCGACGCCCTCGGTACGGGGTCGCAGCTCACGCCCAAGGACCCGCCGATGATCGCCATGAACCCGACCGCGCAGCTCGTGTACCGCGACGGGACCGGTGCGACCGGCGTACGGGTCAAGCTGTCGCGCCCGGCACCGAACACCCCCGACGCCCGGCTCACCGACTGTGGCGCCGTCGACGGGCGCAAGCCCTACGACGAGTGCAAGACCACCAAGCGGCCGGACGGCTCGAAACTGACGGTGGCCAAGACGCACCTCGACGCGTGGGGGGAGGAGCGGCAAAAGCATTGGCGGGTCATCCTGGATCGACCCGACGGCGGCCGGATCGCGGCGGATGTCTACAGCGGAGGGGCCCGCGACCAGCACATCGGTTCGGACAAGGGCACCATCGGGATCAAGGAGGATCCGCGACTGTCGATCGCGGACCTCACCCGGATCGTGACGGACTCACATTGGGAGAAGGCCGTCACCGCGCTTCCCACACCGGACAAGCGCATGCTGGCGATCTTGGAGAGCGTGCTTCCCCCGGGGCTGAACATCACGACCAAGGGTGAGCCGGACTACGGCGCGTCGATGATCATCACGGACGTGCGAGGGGTGTCGGGCGTCAGCGCGAACGTGCGGATCACGGACGAGCCGCTGCAGTCCTGCGCCGGGATCTCGGACTGCCGAACCCGGACCCTGCCCGACGGCACCACGACCTTCGCCGCACGGCAGCCGGTGGGCAACGCGCCGCCCGAGTTCGTCCAATGGCGCGCGGGGGTGCGCTATCCGGACGGGCGCACGGTGTGGGTCGACGCGGGGAACAGCTCCAGCGGCCGAACGGTCATGACCTCCGCGGACGAGGACATCGAGGGGGCCCTGTTCGAACCCGAGCTCGGCCCACACAGGCCGTCCCGCGACGAACCGGTACTGACCCTCGACCAGCTCGAGGCGATGGCCGGCGACCCGCGCTGGACCCGGTAGTCCTGCGAAGTAGCCGCCGCCCGAAGTCCTCGGTGGTCCCGACGGGCCACCGAGGACTTCGGCACATTCGCGCCGGGACTCTGCTCGGGCCGCCGCTGGGACCGTCGGGGTCTTTTGCCCGCTCCGTCGTGAGCGTTGCCGGGAGTTCGTCGTGCGCGCGCGTTGTCGGGAGTCTCACCGTGCGCGTTGTCATCCAAGGCAGGCCGGGGACGCCGGTCGGGGATCGCGCCTCGAACGTGTCGCGTCCGCCCCCGATTTCCCGCCGGGTGGATTTCCCGACGCACATGAAATCCGTTGTACGGAGGGGTGGTCCGGGGATCTGCCCGGTTGCCGAGGTCAGCCCGTAAGTGCGGTTTTCCGTTGTGCGGACGCGGTGTTCTCTAGGACCCACTAGGCCGGCCGCCCCTTCGGGCGGCGGCTGGCCCTGGGTGGGGGAAGATCACTCGGGAGGGTGATTGACGGTAACCGCGTTGGCACTGTCTGCTGTTCCCCGTATCCAAAACGTAAGTCGGCCCCCGCTGGTGCTACCAACACCGATGCGAGGGCCTGACCACCGAACGAGGAACGAGGACCCTCGCCATGGCTGTATCCCAGCGTATCGATGCCCCCACCCCTGTCCAGGACCCTGTCGTCACCGTGTTGGCCCAATATGGCGGCCTTTCGGGGCGCGCGTTGGAGGCGGCCCTCCGCTACCACGTCATGCCTGCGGACACCCCGCTCACGGTCGACACCATCCGCGAACTCCTCGGCGTGGGCGCCCACATCGCCCGCCGCGTGCTTCGTGAACTCACCGAGGCCGGCATCGCGGTGGCCAAGCGGTTACGGGACTCGGCGACCGGGCGGATGCTCGGCCGCCTCACGGAGTGGTCCGGGCCGCGCACGTCCGGAGACGCTCCCGAGTCCACTGCCGCACCTACCGCATCCGACGCCACCACCACCGTCTCGGCCGTCGACGATCCCGCCGTGCGCGCGCTCGCGCTGCTCCGTTCCCTCGCCGATGTGGACGAGCGATTGGCCTTCAAGGAGCGGGAGTTGCGCACCCTCGTCCCGTTCCTGGTGGACCGTCTGGCCGGCGGCGACACCCACGTCGAAGCCGAGGTCTTTCGCGAACTCACCGAAGACCTACCGCCACCGGGCCGAGCGATCAAGACCGGTCTGCTGCACTACCGCCTCACCAAGGCTCCGAAGCAACCCGTGATCCCGTCCCAGGCGCGCCGCCCGCGCCTGGTCGAATGTGCCGACTGCGGCCGCCCCGGCCCCGACCTGATCCCCGGCGACCTCTGCCGGCACTGCCGCACCGGCACCGACCCCGCGCCACTCGACGGCGCGGCCCGGGCCAGACGACTCCTGCAACTCGCCGCCCACCCGCTCTGACCTTAGGCCGATCGGGGGAGTGGGAGTTGTTCCGGCTATTCTGGATGGGTAGCGTCCAGCATATGCAGATGAGCGAAGGCGTGGAGTGGGCGCTGCACAGTTGCCTCAACCTGGCATGGGCCGAGTCGGGTACGGCCGTCACGGCCACGAAACTGGCCGCCTTCTACGGCCTGCCCGCCGCGTACCTGAACAAGCAACTCCAGGCCCTCGCCCGCGCCGGCATCGTCACCTCGACCTCCGGCCCACGCGGCGGCTTCCGCCTCGCCCGCGCGCTCAAGGACATCACCCTGATGGACGTGGTGGTCGCGATCGAGGGCCCCGACCCCGCGTTCCGCTGCCAACAAATCCTGCACAACGGCCCCGACGCCGACCCCACCGCCGACTACCGCACCTCCTGCGCCATCGCCCAGGCCATGTCCCGAGCCGACCTCGCCTGGCGCCACGAACTGGCCGGCCAAACCCTCGCCGACCTCAGAACCACCGTCGAATCCCGCTCCCCGGAAACCCCGGAACTGACCCGAGCCCGCCTCGCCAAGAAGTAACCCCCGACGGCGGCGCCTCGGGCGCGGCGGCGATCCGGACGCGGTGCCCTGGGGGTGTGGAGCCCTGGGCGCGGTGCTCTGGGCGCGGTGCTCTGGGATGCGGGGGCTTGGGACGCGGCACGGCGGCCGAATGCGGCCCCGCACGCGGCGACCCGGCGGCAGCGCCCGGCCGCGGTGCCCTGCCACGTCCGAACCCCGGTCCACACGCAAACGTCACCCGGCGAACCCCGCCGGGCCGCCGGTCCTTCCACCACCGCGTCGTGGGCCGCGTCCGGCTTTCCTCCTGGCACCCGACCACGTCGACTCCGCGTCGGCGGCCCATCGATCGCGCCCGCGGCCGAGTTCGTCGCGCCGACCCGCAAGTTCCTGGACGACGACGAGGAAGTTGTCCCGTACCCGAGTGGCCCGAGCGGGATCCCAGACCGCGCCGATCCGCCAGGAAACCGCGTCCGACCTGCCGGTCGACCCACTACCGGCCCCACCACCGGCCCCACCACCGGTCCTACCTCCGGCCCCACCACCGGACCCTTCGGCGGACCTCCCGCCGGACCCGTTCTCGCGCCCACCGCCGGACCCGCTTTCCCATCCACTCTCGGACTCGATCGGCGTCACCGTGACGGTCGCCGACGCGATGCCGGCGGCGCCCGCCGGTACCAGGGCCGCACCCACCCCGGCCGCCACCAGGGCCAGCACCGTCTGCAGGTCGGAGGCCTCTTGTACCGGTTCCGGCCGGGCTCCGAACTCCTCCTCGAACCGCTCGATCTGCCGCACCAGCCCCGGCCCCTTGGCCCGTGTCAGCCGCACCACCGGCCGCCCGCGCAACCACGCGGCGACTCCCGCCGGATCCGTCGGCGGTGGATCCTGATCCCCGGGTGAGGCCACCGCCAGGGTGTCGACCAGTACGACGAGCCGCCCCAGGTCCTCCGGCGCCGGCAGCCGTACGAACCCCACGTCGAGGTCGCCCGCCCGCACCGCCTCGACCTGTGCGTTCGACGACATGTCCTCCAGCGTGATCTCGACCCCCGGAAAGCGCCGTCGAAAGGCCGCCACGGCCTGTGGCGCCAGATCGATCCCGGACAGGCCGAATCCGACCGCCAGACTCCCGGCCTCCCCGCGCTTGAACTGCGCGGCGCGGCGGCTCAACGCGTCGACGCGCCGCACCAGTTCCCGCGCTTCCGGCAACAGCGCCTGCCCGAGCCGGGTCGCCTCGGCCCCTCGCCGCCCACGCGTGAACAGCGCGCCGCCGACCTCCGCCTCCAGCGCCTGAATCTGCTTCGTCAACGCCGGCTGGGTGATCGACAACCGCCCCGCCGCAACCCCGAACCCACCACAGTCCGCCACCGCCACCAGCGCCCGCAGCAACCGCACGTCCATGGCCGAAGCCTAGATCGCGTTCCATTCCATCGGGTTATCGAAACGCACCGAACATTCATTGGACCGCAGCCGGTGTCCCCGACTGTGATGAGAGAACACAGAACGCAATCGAATCGAAAACCGAACCGAACCGAACCAAACCGAACCGAACCGGATCGCACCCAGTCGGACCGGACCCGGTCGGATCGCACCGAACCAGAAATCGGGAGTGATCGATGGAGCAAACCCTGCGGTGCGCGTCGGTACAGTTCGAGCCGCGCCCGGACGACAAGTCGTACAACCTCGCCCGCGTCGAACACTTCGTCCGCGAGGCCGCCGCCGACGGAGTCCGCCTGGTCGTACTGCCCGAGATGTGCCTGCTCGGCTACTGGCACCTGCGCCGACACACTCCCGAACGCCTGCGCGAACTCGCCGAGCCACTCTCCGGCCCGTCCGTCACACGGGTACGTCGGCTCGCGATGGACCTGGACACAGCGGCCGGCCTGGGCTTCCTCGAAATCGACGAGGCCGACGGCCGCCTCTACAACGCGTACGCCGTCTGCCTGCCCGACGGCCGAGTGCACTGCCACCGCAAGCTCCACGCCTTCGAACACGAGGCCATCTCCAGCGGCGACCGCTACACCGTCTTCGACACCCCGTGGGATATCCGCGTCGGCATCCTCATCTGCTGGGACAACAACCTCGTCGAGAACGTCCGCGCCACCGCGCTCCTCGGCGCCTCGATCCTGGTCGCCCCGCACCAAACCGGCGGCACCGCCTCACGCAGCCCACACTCGATGCGCCCGATCCCGATGGCCCTGTGGGAGGCCCGCCACCGCGACCCCGCCGCGATCGAGGCGGCCTTGCGCGGCGACAGCGGCCGCGCCTGGCTCCTGCGCTGGCTCCCGGCCCGCGCCCACGACAACGGCCTGGCCCTGATCTTCAGCAACGGCGTGGGCCGCGACGACGACGAGGTCCGCACCGGCAACGCGATGATCCTCGACCCCTACGGCCGAATCCTCACCGAGACCTGGTCGCCCGAAGACACCATGGTCACCGCCGACATCGACCTGTCCCTGATCCCGATGTCCACCGGCCGCCGCTGGCTCAAGGGCCGCCGCCCCGACCTCTACACCATCCTCACCCAGCACTTCGGTGACGAACGAGACCCCCGAACCGCCCGCTTCTCCACCACCCCACCCACCCTCAACCCCGCACCCGCGCCCTCATCCGCGCCCTCGCCCGCGCCCTCATCGGCACCCCGGCCCGCCCCGGACTCCTCGGCCGCACCCCACGCCCGCCACGAGCGGTAGACGCCGCCTGCCTCCACGAGTCAATGCCGTCGCGCCCACCACCCGGCACGCGCGCTCACGGACCGGTCAGCACAACCAACTTGCCCACGGTGTGGCCCATTTCCATGTCGGTATGAGCCTGCCGGATGTCGTCCATTCGATAGACGTGCGTCGGCCCCAGCGAAATCCGCCCCGCGGCGATCTCGTCCAGGTAGCGCTGCAACACCTCCTCCGGCAGATCACCGCTCTCGCCCCCATAGGCCGTCAACCGAACCCCCTTCGGCAGATACCCAATGGGATAGAAGTCGCGCACGAGCCACTCGTTGGACAACATCCCGGTGAAACACACCGTCCCGTGCACCCGCGTGGCGGCCAACGTGTCCGGCAACGTCGGCGTACCCACCAACTCCAGCGCCGCGTCCACCCCAGCCGGATACAAAGCCCGCACCGCGCCGGCCACATCCCCGTCATCGATCAGAACGTGGTCGACCCCCTGCGCCTTCAGCACATCCACGTTCCCGGCCTTGCGAGTGGTGGCCAAAACCGTCGCCCCAAGCCCCTTGGCCAACGCGGCGGCAGCCAACCCAACCGAGGAAGTCCCCCCGCGTACCAGCAGAGTCTGCCCGGCAGCCAAATCCAGCCCGGTCGTCAGCGACCCATAAGCCGTCTGCAACGTCTCCGGTACCGCTCCGACCGCCTCCCACGGCAACTCCGACGAAAAGGGAATGACCTGCCCCGCCGGCACCAAGGTGTACTCCGCGTACCCACCGTCGTAGGTTTGCCCCATATTGCCCATCATCGTCACCACTTGCTGCCCGACCGCCGGCCCACACCCCGCATCGGCCGGATCAAGCGCGTCCACAACCCCCACAGCCTCGATCCCCGGCACCCGCGGAAAGCTGACCCCCTCCGCCAACCCCAGCCGCGTATGCAACTCCGACCGATTGAGCCCAAAGGCCCGAACCGCAACCCGAACCCACCCGGCCCGCACCTCCGGAACCGGCACGTCCCGAACCGCAAGATTCCCGACCGGCCCGGGCCCACTCAACACAACAGCCCGCATCATCCCGACCACCAACCCCTCCAACCCTCACCAAAACCGCCGCCCCCCAACCACCCCACCCAACATCACCAACCCGCCCCCCACCGCCCAACGCCCCACCGACCCCAACCCCAAACATCACGCCCGCACGCCCGCAGGTATCCGAGGCCCGCCGAGATCTGCGTGCAGGACGTCGAACAAATGTCCGGCTTGACGTCTGGGCGGGTGCATCCGCAAAGTACAACGCGACCACCAACGCCCCTTCCTCCGAGGCGAGAACCCCCGGCCGACCCTGCCGCGAGGCGCCAAGTGCGTGACTGCTCAGAGCCCGAACAGCCCGAACCGGCTCCCGGCACCGTGGTACTCCCGACCCGGTGCACCCGGCACCGCCTCACGATCGGCACACGAAACGACCCGCATGCCCTGACCGCCGCACCCACACCTCCCGAGTCGCGCCGAAACCCCACAACGGGCCCCGTCGCCCGAAGGCCCGATTCCCGAGTGAGTGTGACGTGAACAACGAAAGTGGCTCTCGATTTCCCGAGATCTACGCGGCCACAACCCACCGCGCGGTCGCACGTGCCCTGAAGCGCCACCTCGATGAGATTTTCCAATTCTCGATGTCGCCAGAGTTTCATGTATTCGGGCGCCAAAATGATCTGGAGGCAGCCCTGGAAGCCGCCGGGGGCCGGGCGGCCGCCATTGCGTCGGATGGTCTGCTGGAAAGACCCGAGCTTCCATGGCGCGGCGATATCAGGACGCTTCATGAGATCACGGACGGGATGCTCCGAACGTCCGAATTGTTTTCGAAGAGCGCTCGCGGGAACATACTGCCGTTCAACATCTATGCATCGGATGGTGCCGATTGGGAGCAGAAAGATGGTGCTGTGACCCGGACTCTTTCAGCGGATCGTCCGGTGAAAGGAAGCGAGCACGCGAATTACGTCAACCTGGGTGTCTCAGTCGTCCTCAGCGACTATTGGACCAGCCCTGGACAACGTGAGGAGTTGCAGTCGCTCTCCCAGCGAGACTTGGATCCCAAAACCACGGCCATTCGGATCGGAGCTCACGAGATGGCGCATGTAATGGAGATGAATGCCCATCCCGAATGGAGAAATGCCGGCGTCCTTCCGGATTATCCAAATTCCATGTACGACGATCTCCGGGAAATCATCGGTGGGCAAATCGGAAAACCCGCCGGTCTGGTCACTCTCGAGGATCTGACCCAGGTGTTGTGGTACAGCCCGGGTATGACCGTGGCAGCCGACGAGGTACCCGCATACGCGGTGGACAACGTGGTCATGGAGGGCTCGGAGGCGAATTCCGCCAATGCCTACATCACCGAACGTCTCGGCAGCGCGATCGCCCCATTCAAGCCTGGAAGCGGGGCGGTTCTGCAGGAATGGCGTGGGCGGGCGCACACCCTGTCGGCCGCGCAGCATCAGTTGCACCACGAACGCGCCTTTCCGGTGATGGGCCCCATGCCGGCGAATCGCAAGGCCCTCGCCCGCTCCGGCCGGCACGTGGCCCGACCGCACCAGCCCGCAGTCCGATCGCACCGGGACCCCGCACGGCGACCGACCCAGGGCCAGGCCGCGACAGCCGCTCACAGGACGAAGACGACGCCCGCGCCGGCTCGGGACCAGGCACAACCGTCGACCGCACGGGGCCCCGCCCCCACCGCGCCACCCCCGGCCGGGCGCAACGTCGCGTCGACGGCCGCCATCGAAGTGGCACGACAACACCAGGCGCAATCACCCGTGCCGTCCCGCCACTTGGACTTGGCCCGCCTGATCGGAGGCTCATTCGGCCCACTGTCGTCATCGCCGCCGGCTCCCCGCGTCCCCGCCCCTTCCTCCACCGCGCCCACCAACGCCCCCGCCACATTCCGCTCCGCCCCCCGACACCAGGACCCCACAACCCGCGACATCGGGCGCTGAAGCCCATCCCACACCTCTGACGGCCCAGAAACGCAGGCCGCATCAGGCAGTCCGCCCCGCCCGCAAACCGTCAGCCGACCTGCGCGCCCCACCCGCCCCTCCGCGCCTCAACACATCCACCCACCGCATAACCAACCGCTCACCGCGCATCCAACCCGCCCCCAGCCGCTGGAACTGGGCGGCCGGTGACGGTGGCTGGTGGCAAACCGGGAAGATCGACGGCCGCGACAGACGAGATGACTGACGGGGGCAGGACGATGACTGCGCGTGAGGCATTGCGTCGCAGGGCCGCGAAGGCCGCTGCCGAGCCCGTCCCCGAGACGTCCCACGCGAATGCGATGACCACAGGCGAGGTCGACGATAACTGCGCGTGAGGCATTGCGTCGCAGGGCCGCGAAGGCCGCTGCCGAGCCCGTCCCCGAGACGTCCCACGCGGATGCGATGACCACGGGCGAGGTCGAGGAGTTCGACCAGGCGTATGCGGAGGCCGCGCTCGGCGACGCGATGGCCCAAGCCGTTTACGACCGCCGCGTTGCACTCGGCTGGACGAAGGCAGAACTCGCCTGCCGTGTGGGGATGAACGAGCGGGTCATCCGCCGTCTTGAGGACGGCGGCCGACCGGTGACCACACCGACACTGCTCCGCCTGGGACGGGCCTTGGAAGGGCACTTCACAGTCGCATTGCTCACTGGCAACCCGGTGGTGACCTTCAAGCCGGCAGCCCGACGGGCAACCCGTTCGACAACTCGGTCGGCTTGTCGCGCCCCCGCAACTTCAACGACGCGCGGAGGTCAATCCCTGCTGACCGGGCTCCCCCGCAAGCCTCCCAGCGCCACCACTGCCGGAAACACGGCGCATCGGCTCAGGGTAAATGTCTAACGGGCAAGGCCGGACGTTGCGTCGAAGGCGGCAGCGGCGCTGCCAAGCCGCTCCCCGACGTCATCGCGAAGCGGCTCAAAAAGCTTCAGGGCCGACATCGACGCGCATCCGGCACGGACCCCGCCCGCAAGGGCGTAGCGAGCTGAAAACGACGAAGGCCCAGGTCACGGATCATGTCCGTGACCTGGGCCTTCATCCAACGAGCGGGCGACGAGAATCGAACTCGCGTTCTAAGCTTGGGAAGCTCATGTTCTACCATTAAACTACGCCCGCATCAGGCGCCCCATGGGGAGCCCTGCTCCGTCACTCTACCGGATCGTCGCGCGTGGTCGCAGCACCGATTCGGGTGAGGGGACGGCGGGGATCGGAGGGGCGCGAGGGCGGTCGCGCGTTTGGGTGGATCCGGGTGGCTGCGATTACCCTTTCCCCGTGCTTCTATCGGACAAGGACATTCGCGCGGAGATCGACTGCGGTCGGGTTCGGATCGATCCCTACGAGCCGGCCATGGTTCAGCCGTCGAGTGTGGACGTTCGACTTGACCGGTTTTTTCGGGTCTTCGAGAACCACAAGTACCCGCACATCGACCCCGCCGTCGAGCAGCCGGATCTCACCCGCATGATCGAGCCGCCCGAGGGCGAGCCGTTCATCCTGCATCCCGGTGAGTTCGCGCTGGGCTCGACGTACGAGGTGGTGTCGCTGCCGGATGACGTGGCGTCGCGGTTGGAGGGCAAGAGCTCGCTCGGGCGGCTCGGGCTGCTGACGCACTCAACCGCCGGGTTCATCGACCCGGGCTTCTCCGGGCATGTGACGCTGGAGTTGTCGAACGTCGCGACCTTGCCGATCAAGTTGTGGCCGGGGATGAAGATCGGCCAGCTGTGCATGTTCCGGCTGTCGTCGCCGGCCGAGTTCCCGTACGGGTCCTCGGTGTACGGGTCGCGGTATCAAGGACAGCGCGGGCCGACCCCGTCCCGCTCGTTCAAGGACTTCCACCGGACGAACGTCCGCGACTAGACCGCACGACCGGGCGGCGCGACAAGACGGTGGCCGCCGAGACGGTGGCAGCCGAGTCGGCACCCGCAAGCGCAACCGCGTCACCACCCGAGACCGCAGCACCACCCGAGACCGCGTCGGCACCGCGACCGCGAACCCCCGAACAGAAGATAGGCATACCCGGACATGAGTGACGTGCGCGAAAACCTCACCTGGCCGCTCTTCGGTCAAGCTACGCGCGAGCTGGCCATGCAGGTCGCGGAGGACGGGTACGAGCCCGACATCATCCTGTCGATCGCCCGGGGCGGGGTGTTCGCGGCCGGTGCGCTCGCGTACGCGCTGGACGTGAAGAACCTGCACCTGGTCAACGTCGAGTTCTACACCGGGATCGGCACCACGCTGGACATGCCGGTCATGCTCGCGCCGGTACCGGACGTGGTCGACTTCTCCAACAAGAAGGTGCTGATCGCGGACGACGTCGCGGACACCGGCAAGACGCTGCTGCTGGTCCGGGACTTCTGCGAGGGCAATGTCGCCGAGGTGCGCTGCGCCGTGGTGTACGAGAAGCCGCAGTCGCTGGTGAAGTGCGAGTACGTGTGGAAGCACACCGACGACTGGATCAACTTCCCGTGGTCGGTACAGCCGCCGGTCGTCACCCGCCAGGGCCAGATCCTCGACGCCTGAGCCTCGACGCCCAAGCTCCCACACGGCGAGTAACACCCGAGCCCGCCGCGCGACCCCGAGCCCGCCGCGCGACCCCGAGCCCGCCGCGCGACCCCGAGCCCGCCGCGCGCGACCCCGCGCCGCCGCGCCTCAGCGCGCCCCGCGCCTCAGCGCGCCTGCGTGCTGAACCGCATCAACGCCCCCAGCACGTCCACCGCCCCCGGCAGTCCCCGCTCGATCGGGTCCGGGGGGACCGCCCAGCGGGTCCGCCCGCCGCACGCGGTGGAGGATGGCGGGGCCGGTACGAAATGGCCGACCGCGTGGTGGCGGACGTCGAATCGGGCCGTGTCGTTGTGGTCGACCGTGTACCAGAACAGGTTGCGCGCGCCCGGGTCGACCAGGAACAACAGCCGCTCGTCGGGCAGATGCAGGACCGGCCCGAGGGGCAGGCCGACCACCTCGAGCTGGCGGATCGCCGCGTAGCCCACCTTCGCCGGAGCGTCCAGGACGTCGAACTCCAGGCCGCTCGCGAGCAGGACCGTGTACGGCTTGCTGCTCCACCACTCCCAGACGTCGTCGGTCGATCGAGTGGCCCGGGTCAGCCCGGGCTCCGCGGCCGGATGGGCGCCCGGGTCCGGGCATTCGGTGTCGCCGCACGAACATCGGCCGTCTTCGACGTAGGCACCGGGCAGGACGGGCCAACCCCGATCCACGACGTAGAAGAGGGCGGCGGCCTGAAGCGCAGCCCGGGTGCGTTGCCGCACAAGCATGTCCGTTCCGTTCCTCGCAACCGCGATTACGACGAAATGTCGAGCGCGGATAGGTGTACTTCTACGAGTACACCGCCCGAAACGGTTGCCGAACAGATCCGCAACGCGGCCTGACCGTGCCGCTTGTGGTCCACCCGGTCCACTGCCGGCACGCTTTGGCCGCCACCTGACCCGACGTCAGGACCGTGGCCCGCCCACCCCACGTCCGGCGAAGGGCCCCGCAGCCACCAGGCGACCGCCCCGCGAGCCATCCCCAACCATCGCCCACCCGCCACGCGAGCCGCCGAAGGCGCGCCGCCCGCCCACCGTCACAACACACCCGCCACCGCGACATCCCCGCCACCGCAACGCCCGAAGCCCCGAAGCCACAACACTCCGAAGCCCCGAAACCCCGACCCCGCAACCTCACGAAGCCAGCGGCAACTTCAGCACCAGCAGCAACGCGATCAACTCCACCGCCACACACCCCAGCGCGCGCGGCCACGGCAGTTCGTGCACGCGCGTCATCAGCATGGTCAACAGCCACGCGGTCAGCGCGAACGACGCGATGCCGATGGCGGCCACGATCGCGTTGTCGTCGGGCGCGAACATCGCGACCACCAACCGAGGCGCGTCCGCGATCCAGACCAGGATCATCGACAGCGTGATGAACGGTGTCGGCGAACCGTTCCCGCCGAACTGGGTCGCGAGCGCGTGCGACACCAGCCCGAGCAGCGCGCAGAACGCGGGCACGATGACGATCACCATGCCGAGCGCCGGCACGCTCGTGGCGAGCGTCGAGTCGACGATCTCCTTGCGCGACGCGTCGTTCGCGAACACCGCGAGCGCACCGCCGAGCGCGGACATGATCAGCGCCGGCCACCACACCGCCTGGTCGCGGACCGCGTCCATCGTGCGCAGCGGGCGCAGCGTGAGCCCACTCAGCACCTCTTTCCAGTGCAGGCGCCTCGGCGGCGGGCCGCTGAACTGCTGCGGCGGCTGCTGGTACGGCTGCTGCTGCCGAGGTGACACCGCGGGCGTGACCGTCGTGTACTCCTCGGGCGGCGCGCCGTAGATGTACAGGCTCGTCTCGTCCGGCAACGACAGCGGACCGTAGTTCGGATCACCCGAGCCACCGGACCCGGACCCGGACCCGGTACCGGACCCACCCGATCCCGAACCGCCATACCCGCCCTGCCCACCCTGAGGCGGCGGAGGCGGCGTCCCCTGTTGCCCGTACCCCGGCTGTCCATAGCCGGGCTGTCCAGACCCCTGCTGTCCATAGCCAGGCTGCCCATACCCGGGCTGTCCGTACCCCGGCTGCCCATACCCCGGCTGCCCATTGCCCGGTTGCCCATCCCCAGGCTGCCCGTACCCCGGTTGCCCGTTGTACGGGCCACCGCCGTACTGATCGCCATAAGCCCCGCCATGCTGAGGTGGGTAACCCTGGCCGGCAGGCGGGGGCTGTTGCCGGTACGGGTCGTAGGGTCCATTGCCAGTCACATCAATGACGGTACCGGCAGTTCGACCCCCTGCGTCGCCCCGGGAAGGTCGTAATTCGGGCACAAAAACCAAAGCCGAACCCGACCCGCGAAAAGCGATCGCCGCCGACCCCTTCAGGGGCCGACGGCGATCACGGCACGCGGTGCGAAACCGGTCCTACTGCACTGCCGCGTCCGCCGGCACCTCATCCGCTGCCGGTGGTTCGGGGAGTTTGACCGATTGCAGGAGCAGTTGTGCGACGTCGACGACTTGGAGGTCTTCCTTGGCGTCGCCGGCCTGCTTCTTGGCGTTGATCGAGTCGGTGAACATCACCAGGCAGAACGGGCAGGCGGTGGAGACGATGTCCGGTTTCAGGGAGAGGGCCTCGTCCATGCGCTCG